>JAICSL010000324.1 GCA_025936955.1 Nitrososphaeraceae archaeon | reverse complement strand
CTTTAGGTGGTCGATAAGAACCCATGAGGATAATGATCTGCATGACTCCTATGCTCAGCCGATCTGAATATTCAAAAAAATGATGTGAATAATAATCAATTTTCCTTTAGAAACGATATTAGTGTATTAAGTTATAAAAACTTGTGACTTCTGGTAGATTCAAAATGATAAAAACACTGGATTCACGTTAAATAGGTCATATAGTAAGAGGAATTCCTGATAAAATTATAACGTTTGGGAGAGGAGACCAAACACAGCCTATGTCCATCCATCTCAGAAATTCAACAAGTTGATACTAATGTTATTAAATCTTATGGAATATACAGCATCATAAACAAATATAAAATCACGAAACAATCCACTATCTGCAGGTCATAAAGACCCCGCTGGACTGGGCTGATAGGATTGATCTTGCTATATTCGCAAAGTAATATCATCAGTCTATTTTTTAATAAAGGGAGGAAGACAAATAATGAAGATCATAGAGGAGATATTATAAGAGAAATGAATGACAGGATAGTGTTTTTGGAGATTCTAACCTTAGGCTTGTCAAAGTCTAAGATTGTCGGGGTAGGAAGAAATGTAATCGTGGGTATGGACTTTAGCGAGATGTTCAAATATCAAGTTGAAATTTGAAATAGGTATACAATCCAACTTGATACTGATGATGGTACTGAAAGGTTTAACGAAGAAACAGATCCCAAGTACAGCAAAGAATCGAATAAAGAAGCAGAATATCAACTTACAGCAATATGTGGTTTATCTTATCCACAAGACAAAGATATTCAGACCATCTCTACTACACCAGCCATGAATATGATAATGAGCGATAATCATTCTGAAAATAGATCATCTAGTATAGGAGAAGTAGTTGTTGATACAGAAACGCTAGTAGCTCAAACAAGAAATAGAGTGGGGAGAGCATTAAATGGTCAATATAAGTATGATTCGTCTCTAAAAGATAGCCAAGATTTTCTTTTTAATCACATAAATTCAAAAATCTCCCTTGTAATAATGTATGCAGATTTAGTTGGTTCCACTAGTATGAGTATGACTTTGCCTGTTGATAAGATGGTTACTATAATTAGAGCGTTTTCGTATGAAATGACTTCTACCGTTAGAAGTTATGGTGGTTATGTGCTAAAATATGTGGGCGATGCAATAATTGCTTTTTTTCCTTCAAGTTATAACAAATTACTAGCATGTGATAAAGCAGTGCAATGCGCAGAATCGATGATAACTGTCATCAAAAATGGAATTAATCCTTTATTAAACAGATATGATTATCCTGAGCTCATTGTTAAGATAGGTATCGATGAAGGTGAGAATGTTATTGTACAATATGGACATGATAAAATCTCTCTTATCGATATTCTTGGATATAGCATGAGCATTACTGCAAAGCTAACTTCACTGACTGACCATAACAAAATTACAATAGGCAAAGATGTTTATGATGTATTGCATCCAGAAATAAAGATTAAATTCACAGAAGCTAAGCACGATATTGGCAGCTGGAACTACTCCAGTAGAGAAACAGGAGAACTTTACAAACTTTATACATTAAGAAAATAAACTGGGTATTATGTAATCACTACTCTCGTCATAGTAAGAATACAATATTTCTTCTACTTTTAATAAAGAATATTAAAAGCAGTCTCAAGATAAGAGATTCAATGTACTTATTTCAGCGTATGGATCCTCCCAAATACTATTTTTCTGATTAAATAATGCATGTTTGAAAAAAACTTAATTTTTATTTTTGTTACCCAATTTGACACTCTCATGACTAAGAGATGATATTATACTATAGGAATTACCGTCTTGGTCTTTGAATTTGGACATTATAACCCCCCATTCCTGCTTTTCAGGTTGAGTGATGTCAACTCCTTTATTCTTAAGTCCTCATAAGTTGTCTGCATATCGTCGGAATAAAACCATACGCCAGTTTCTGTTCCAATACCTTTCTTTGCAGCTTCCACCACTCCTTCATTTGACATCATCTGGACATTTGGCAGCATAAGGCTAATCGTTGATTGAGAGTCTTTTGGAGATACTTCAATCCATCTTATGCCAACAAATGACATATCTGTTTTAATCTCAAATCCCCGATTTTGAGTATAGAATTCCACAGTTTTTTGTTGGTCTGAGACTATCACTACTATTCCGCCTATTGTATCAATCATTTTCTAACTATTCTCTTAATCAAACAGTAGATTATAAGGAGGAAGCCATCATATCATTACATATTTACTTTAATAATCCTGTTTCTGTAATGAAAATTCTAATTCTACAATCTTACAAATTATGCTAGAATGATCAGCTTGCCGTTCTGTAGTCAGGTATATGAGGTGATTCTTTCCAAAAGGAATAGTAATGCGTTTGATTTTTTCATATTCCGCCAAAACATATTTGCCTTTTCCTATCTTTGGTGCAAGGCTGCTTCGTATTTTCCATGCATCTATAGCTAGCTTCAGTGACTTTTTGCTTTCTTCTGGCGTAAGTAAGTTCTCTGTGCCTTCACG
>JAICSL010000314.1 GCA_025936955.1 Nitrososphaeraceae archaeon | reverse complement strand
GAGCGTTTGGCCATGGAAAGAAAGTAAGTATTGTACCTGGGTTACCTATTTCGTCACCAAAATATAGATGATATGTAGTAGGGTCATCAAAATTTACTGTTAACTTTACTAGTCTAAGACCCAAAATCTGAGTATAAAAATCGATATTCTTTTGGGGATCACTAGCTATTGCGGTAACATGATGTATGCCTAAAATATCTTCCTGAGCGAGATTATCACGTTGAGTACTGGTATATTGTGCACCGGTATATTGTGATTTTTCCATTGCTACTTATTCTCCTCCTCCAAAGTAGGTTTTGATTGTAAATCTATCCCCATGATTATAAATGAGTACTGATTTTGACATTTGTATAGAAAATATAAACCAATTTTACTATATATGCATCGTAGTTATCTCAAACTAACTAGATTTTAGTTTGTATAGTTGGTTATTCTGAACTTATTACCATAGTTAAATAATATTTCGATGAATTAGTATATGTTTACATAATGGTCGTTAATCAAAGAAAAATTCTAGTAACAGGTGCAACAGGACAGCAAGGTGGTTCACTAGCCAGATTATTGCTTCGAAAAAAACACAAAGTATATGCACTTACACGAAACACCCAATCATCTGCAGCTCAAGACCTAATAAATAGAGGAGCCAACATAGTAAAAGGAGACCTTGATGATTCTGACTCTTTACAGCGCGCAGTAAAAGATGTAGAATCAGTATTTCTAATGGGAACACCATTTGAAGATGGAACTGAAGGTGAAATTCGCAGGGGGAAATTGATGGCCGACATAGCCAAAGAGAACGGTATTGAGCACCTAGTCTACAGTTCAGTTTCAAATGCTGATAAAAATACAGGTATTCCTCATTTTGAAAGCAAATACAAAGTTGAGCAGCATATTAAAAACATTGGAATTCCTCATACCATCATTGGTCCCACTTTTTTTATGGAAAACTTGCTTGGTCCTGGATTAGAGCAGGGTCAACTGGCTTTACCTTTATCTCAGTCGACTACTCTACAGCAAAGCGCTCTTGAAAATATTGCAGAATTCTTAGCTCTGGTGCTTGAACGTCGTAAACCATTTTTAGGAAAGAGAATAGATATTGCATCTGATGAAGTTACGGGAGAACAAGCTGCTGAAATTTTATCCAATGTGTTAGGAAACAAAATTAGATATGTATCCGTTCCATTAGAGCAAGTCTATCAAGCAAATGAAGATATGGCTCGTATGTATGATTGGTATGAAAAAGCAGGAACAGGCATAGATATTGCAAGTCTTCATCAAGAATATCCTGAAATCGACTGGCTTACCTTTAGGGATTGGGCCAAATTAACACTAAAGTGAGAATACCAGAAGTAATTTGCGTAGGCATTAGATAGTTCTATGACCTCCTTTTGGATGCACTTCTCTTACTGGAGTATTAAGACAAAATTGAGTATTTGAACCCGTATATACAGTGGGCCCAAGTGTT
Source organism: Nitrososphaeraceae archaeon (assembly GCA_025936955.1). GTDB lineage: Archaea > Thermoproteota > Nitrososphaeria > Nitrososphaerales > Nitrososphaeraceae > JAICSL01. The sequence continues at coordinate 1,144 of JAICSL010000314.1, read as the reverse complement.
CTCCGTGCCGATAGCGGTCGTAAAATAGGGTTCCTATATTGAGGAAACATATTATATTTATAGGTCTTTCGGTCCTTAGCTAGTCCAGACAGTAAGTAGATTGAGATCTATTCAATGCCTCATTGTGTAATTTGTTTGTTACGTTGCTCTATTGATTACTTTCTAATTGAAAACTTGGAGAAAAAAAGACTGCATCTTTTTTTATGATCCTTTCCTTATTCCAAGTTGTTATATTCGGACACTAGTAGAGTCTGTAGCATTATCGTTAGCAGCAGAAATTAATGAACAATATATTGTAAAACCTGATATGGGAGTGAAATAAAATTTATGTTTCACTATATGCCAGTTATAAAAAGTACAAATAAGGAGTTACAGCATAGTACTCTGTCATCTGAAAAGTTTAGCATAATCTTTGGCAAATTGACCAAAAGATATGGGTTTTCGTCCTAAGATCTGTTCAAACACATTAGTCGTTTTGGATGCATGGCCTTCTTTAATAATGCTATAGAACTCCCTTATCGCATCAATAAGCCAATCGTCCATACCACCTTCCTTCATTCCTTTTAAAGCCTCTTCTTCTGGTATGTCTACATAAGATATCCTTCTATCAGTTTCTTTAGAGAGGATTTCAGCTGCCTGTCCATAAGAAATTGCTTCTGCAGTAATCACGTATGCTTTTCCTATATGTTGTTGATTATTACTTGTCAGTGCTTGAACAGATACTGCTGCAACATCTCTAGCATCGATGAAACTAACCTTTGCATCTCCTGCAGGAACATAAAACGCGTCTTGGGTTCTTATTGTATAACCAAATTGAGTTATGAAATTTTGCATAAATGCAGGAGGACGCAAGAATGTAAAAGGTATTCCAGATTCCTCAATGATTCTTTCTTCTTCTCTATGTATTCGACCAATTGTGGTTGGAAGTTCAGTCTGCTGAGCTGCTGCCATAGAAGATAACTTCACAATATGATTGATATGACCGTATTTCCTAATTTCTTTTACCACATTAGAATAAACAGTCATATCAGGAGATGGCAAAGTTAGTAAGAACAGTTTATCTACTTGGTTTAGAGAATCAGCAATAGTTTGGGGTTTATCGTAGTCTATATTAACAATGTTAACTGCATTATTATACTCTTTG
>JAICSL010000299.1 GCA_025936955.1 Nitrososphaeraceae archaeon | reverse complement strand
TAGAGAATTTACTAGAACATATTTTAAATGACGGCAATTAACTGTTGATGATCTTCATTAAGTAACAACAAAAGAGACATAATTAAGGTGTTACTTCTATTGCAAATCTCTGATGCCTTTGGACTTTAAGGATTTAAGGATTGAGTATAATCTTTCTGGATGGAAATGTAAAAATCATCTACCTAATTTCCAATTCCATAACATAGCAAAAAGATATAGATATAGATACGAATTGAATGTTATATGATAATTTGATAACGTTTACTTATTTAGATTGATTTTCACAATAGTAGAACATAATCAGATAAATCTAAAGGCCTACCCACTAAACCATCATTGATTTGCTATAAAAGTATCCGTACAACGTGATTGTTCTACCATGATGTCTCTTTCTCTTTCTGTTATGGAAGAATATATCTTGGCGTGTTCTCGGGCTATAACATCCCAGCCAAGTTGCTTTCTGAATATTTCAACCGATTCTTTATAATTGGCATAATGCTGATCCAATGTCACAAGTGCCTTGGAAAATTCAGTAGGATTCCTCCTTACTGTTATTCCTAATCCTTGAGATGAAAATTCCTCGAAAAATTCTAAGTCGGTAGCAACGAATGGCAGTCCATGGGCTAAAGCATCAAACATAACACCGGATCCAGAACTTACCTTATATGGAAGCACTATTGCGTCACAAGCATATAATAATATGGCTAGATCTTTTTCACTGAGGAAATCTTTCTGTATGATAACTATATCTTTATTTTTCTCGAACTGCAAATTGAGGTTTTCTTTATTATAATGATTTTTTGAGGAGCTTATTACCATTGACCATCCGTCTGGAATTTTCATCTTTGCCAGTATATCCCACCCTTTAGTAGCTGTTCTAAAGCCAAGGGCCAAAGCTATACGTCCTTCTTGTGGTAAAGAGAATTTTGCTCGTGCATCCTTTTTAGTCGGACGAGGATAAAGGTAGGCCTCAGCTCCATGATAGATTACTTCGCCACCACCAATCATATTCAACAGATGATTTGAAAACACTATACCTGTATGGCTCCTTTTCAATTTGTTCTTATTTAAATTGTTGAAAGATCTGTAATTCAAAAGCCGTTTCCAGTAGCCCATAAGCATATTGGTAGTTACACTTATTTTTCCTGTCCAACCATTCGCCTGTAGTGGAACTACAAGATTCATCCATTGTTTGAAGGTATATGCCGAATGAAATGTTGTGACTATCGGAACCTTGCTCTTTTCATAGAATGAATCAATATTCGTACCAATCTTTTTGGGATTTATTGGATCTAATACCATCCCGTATAAACCATGTTCAAATTGTACATGTATTATATCAGGTTGGATATTATCAATTGTTTTTAAGAGTACGTCTGAATTATTCGGGTTGTTAGGAGAAAGCCCAGAAAATTGACCATCGCCTTTTTGATTACATATAACATAGACCTCATAACCTATTTTGCGAAGCTCTCTTGTTAAATTGAAGGTATAACGTCCCACGCCTCCTTGCATGGGAGGATATTCTGTAGAAACCATGAGTATTCGCGGTAAACTTTTAGTCATGATAAAGCATCCTATTCTTATGTTCAAGCAATATATAAAGATATATATTTATAATAAGTTTTAAATACATATCAATATATATATTATAATTAGTATGCCTGTAAAATACATGGTTACTGTCACCACGTTAGGTACTAGTTCCGTTATAGTCTTGCCTAAACCTGTCTTAGACGGCTTCAATCTAAAGAAAGGACAAACATTGGAACTGATAGTCAAAGACGACGGAATATACATTCCATTAAAAGAATAGCAGTATGGCAGCTTCATATTGTGCCTAGATACTAATGAATCTGTTGGCAACCATTTAAACTATTATCTGTCTACTTGCAAGCTATTGATATAGATGTATCTACATAATGATAATGGAAGATATAATGAATAATAACTCAATTCTTGGTGACAAGCGTTTCCAGATTATGTTGTATACAAAGTGTTTATAGTAAATGACATTATGCGAAAGATGCAGTAAAAATGAGGAATACCATATATGTTTAAGCTGTAATCAACACTTGTGTATTGCTTGTTTTAATACAATTCATTTTGGAGTTAATGCTCCAAGAGCTGGTAAGTCAATAATATATAACAAATGCGTTTTTTGTGCTGAGATATATGGAACTAATGCTAAAGGTAGTGTTTGTGATAAATGTACAATTATACTTACGTGGGTATCGGCAATGAATTATCTTGCTGCTATAAATAGGATTTCAGAGTTAATAAAGACAAATAAACTTGATTCAAAGCTAAGAAATGAAAACTATTGTAGAACAAACTTTGGTATGCATGCCACTCAGGTAATTATGGATGCAATAGATAGTTCAAAAAGATAGTGACGATAATAGTTTTGTCCTTATTATTTAGATGCGTAATGTAAATAAATACAATACAAATACAGATACAAATACAATGCAATGCATAATAGGTCAGTTTTTTAGTATTGTTAATAATATATTGTTGTTGTTGTCAACGTCAACTGTCTTTATTACATAAAAAGAACTAGTAATTATTTGTATTTATGTCACTAACAAATGTATCATACATTAAGGTATGCTTTTTGTTCAGATATAGTAAAGAAGGAGATTGCTATATATTATTTAAATAATTACAGAGAACTGTTAGAAGAATATTTTTTATTATTGTCCGAGTATGACTTGTTATCTCTTCTATCTGTATTTTCAAATGATTTTCTTGGTAAAGGAGGACTATCATTTTCGT
>JAICSL010000054.1 GCA_025936955.1 Nitrososphaeraceae archaeon | reverse complement strand
TCTGTAATATCTAGCATTCTTTCATGTTCCATCATTGATTCTTCTGGACGTGAATAGATAAACTGCTCAACCTTTTCGAATTGATGAACTCTGAATATGCCTTTCATATCTTTTCCATGGGCCCCAGCTTCTTTTCTAAAACAAGGACTAATGCCTGCGTATCTTATTGGTAATTTCTTACCATCTAAAATTTCATCCATATGCATCGAAGCCATAGAATGTTCTGAAGTGCCGATCAAATATAGATCCTCTCTATCGATTTTATAAATTACTTCCTCAAAATCTGCCAGAATCACTGCACCCTCCATAGCGTTTTTCTTTATCATATAGGGAGGTTGTATAAGGGTATAACCCTTTTCGAACAGGAAATCCAATGCGAAGTTTATAAGGGCCTGGTTCATCCTTACTATCTCATTTTTTAAGAAGAAAAACCGTGAACCCGAAATTTTCGCAGCTCTTTCCATATCTAATAGATCTAGACTAGTCGCGATGTCAATATGATCCTTGGGCTTAAAGCTTAGCTTTTTTATTACTCCTGCTAGCTTGACAATGACATTATCGTTCTGATCATTTCCTATTGGAACAGATTGGTCGATAATATTTGGGAGGGACATTAACAGGCCTCGAAATTTTGATTCAGTTTTGTTTTTTTCTTCTTCACAGCTGATTATCATGTTCGCTATCTCTTTCATCTCTTCAAGTTCAGAACTAATGTCTGTCTTGTTCTTTTTTTTTGCAGCTATAGAGTCAGTAAGGATATTTTTCCTATGTTTGATCTCTTGCATTTCGGTTATTAGTTTCCGTCTTTTTGTATCTAACTCCTTTAATTCACCGAGTGGAAAATCTATTTTCCTCTTTTTTAACATGCTATCTATGACTTCTGGATTTTCTTTTAACAATCTTGCATCAAGCATCAGAGATCACCCTTTTTGCAATTGAAATATGATCGAGCACTTCATCTATGGTATTAATTAAAGATCCGAGTTCAGATCCTGATGTGAATTGCAGAAATAATATATTATCTTTTGAAAACATTTCCATGGTAAGGCCATCTGGAAAGCTAACGTTGTCTGGTATTAATGCCTTCATGATTGCATTAATCTCTGATTTTTCTGAGAAAATCAACTCTATTTCTATATTTACCTTAATATTGGTCTGCATATTGTGAATCATGAACTGCATTTCTGATACTGGACAAAAAAACTTCTAGCTTTAATGAAGGGATCTTGCAACCCGCCGCCGAAGAATGACCACCTCCACTCCCGCCGACTGATTCAGAGCAATTTCGCATGATTTTACCTAGATTAGCTTTTGATCCACATTCTAGGCATTTTCTCGAGGAAAATTTATAGATATTATCCTTCGTTAAGCTTCTGACAAAAAGCAATCGTCCCCCTAGCGATGGAGAACCACTTAATAATGTCGATACCGATCCAAGCATATTATCAGCCAACAATCCTTCGCCATTCACAAATATAGAATTTCCATCGTCAATAAATCGCCAACGTTCATCAAAAATCGAGCTGATGCAATGTCTGAGAGTTTCTCTATAGTCATTCAATATTGCTTCTCCTTCCGACATAGTTCTATATCTATCCCCAATACAAATACCAATACCCACTCCTGCTTTTCCAGTTCTGCCACACGCATTTAGCAACGTCGAAAATTCTCTAGCATCCCGGAGATGGCTTCTTTGATCCTCTCGTCTAAGTATATATGCATATCCTAAAAGATTATCAATTAAATTGGTACTGCTATTCTGGGAAGTAGTCGCCACAAATTTGGCAATAGCGTCTAATAAAGTACTTTTTTCCTCAGGTGATAAATCAGATATAACTCTCCATTTATCATTCGATTTCATTTTTATCCCAGTGTTCTTAACAAGCGTATAGCAATTTTCTTTGTTCCATGTCAATTTATCGATATATGGGAATGATGTATAAGCTAACGCTTCATGCAATGGTTTGATTTCTCGCCCTGTAAATAGAATATCAAGTTCCACATCAACTAGGCCCAACGACTGTGCTGTCTTCACTATTTCTGAATTGATGCCTATAAGAGATTTCTTATCACCTTGATCTTGTCTATCAGCTAAGGCAGAGATGATTGAAATAGTCGACAGATCTTTATTTTTTCTATCGAGAGTGGTGGCAACCATATATGCCATTCCACCTGCTGATATTTCCTTTCCACCGTCAATATCAAATTTCCATGGATTCAAAATTTGGTTGTCATTGTCAGCTGTTATTTCCTCCTTCGTAATTTGGTGATGATCGATTATTATCCATTTATTATTCAGGTATCTATGTAATTCATTTGTCATTCCTCCTCCTAAATCAGTAATAATATTGAAATCACGGTTATCAGATTTTATATCGTCAATAACTTCCAAACTCAAATCAGAAACAGTTCTTACTGTACATCTAGAGCCTAGCCTTGACAATGCTGTGGCAATAATGCTACCTGCAGCTATCCCATCTGCGTCTAAATGGGTAATGACTAGAAACTCATTAGAGTTTTCAATAATTCCATTTATCTTTTCACAGCAATATTTTAAAGCTTCATCAAGTCTTTTATCGACCATGTTAATGTATTAATCTATTCTAATTGGGCAATAACTGCTGCATATTTCAAATTCCTGCGCAACTTACCGACTCGTTTATAATATTTAGAAAGTCTGTGTATTTTTGCCTCGATTAGCTCCAATGAACGAACATTTATGCGATCGCTATTATGAGCCTTAATGTGCTTTTGAAGCCCTATTGCCTTTCTAATAAGCTGATCAAGATCTTCCGGCATCTCTTCCTTGATGTTATTTTCCAAAAGTATCTTGGTAATAGTTTTACCTGTTGTCGATTTTATTAAAGCTATTCCATATTCATCACGCAAGTTAATACCAATCTGACTTGGCGTTAAACCTTCTTTTGATAACTGAACTACTAATGTGGATAATTCAGCTTGGTTTTGAGTTACCCAAGTTGGGGCATTCTTTGATGTAGGTCGAATTGAATGAGATTTACCGTGTGTATGAGCATGGATTCTTGCCATAATATGTTATACCTATCATGCTGATGAGCATCTTAAATGTTACTTCAATCCTATTTCCTTAAGAAGGCATAAAGGTTAAATAATTGATTCTAAAAGTTAAATCAATATGAATAAGCCAACTTTAATGGCTATGGCAACCTTATTTATTCTGGTAGGCTCTGCATTTGCATTGCCTATAATCCAGTTAGCAAATGCACAATATGGCGGCGGCGGTCCATCAAATCCTGGGTCAGGTAATCTTACTGAGCAAGTATTGTTAGCGAAGAAGAAAGTTCAGAATGCACAACAAGCCGGAGCATATGGTTCTGGCACTCCAATGCTTGGCGCCAACTTGAATATTACAGTACTTTTCATCGGTATATTGGTGTTAATCTTTGGTGGAGTCGCAGCAGCGTTTTTCATAATGTCGCGAAAAGGTTCAAAAAGAGAAGCAACTACATAAGTTATATCCAACTATTCACTTTTTTTGTTCCTATGTTTTGTTTTAAAATTATTTGTGTTTTTTTACGATAGAGTTCCTATTGGTTTGTGTTATCTATATCCATTATCAAACATATTTGAGAAGCATGAAATCGATATAAGCCTCGAAATTTTAGAACTAACCATGTAGCTCGATTTTTCTTGTTTAGATTATTTGAGTATCCTCTTTTTGAATGATAATTAAAAAATAAATAAAAAATTAAAAAGTCAAGTTATGCGCGAACTGGTTTTTCTCCTGCTACCTTCATTATAAAGATGAATCCTAGAGCCTCAATTACCGTCAATACAGACAGTGCATATAAACCGCTTGGCAATGGATATGCCCAAGGATAGACTGTTACCCCCACATAAATTCCGCCTGCTGTTGCTATCCAACATAACGCAAAGCCTAGGATGTATACGCCTTTCATGTTTTCGACTCTGCGACCAATCATTTTTTCAATATCATCACGGCTTCCACTAGGTCCCCTTCCGCCTGCACCATATCCCTTTGGTAAAGTCATTTGATATAGATTCGAAACATGCCTTTTTAAATTTTGCTATTTGGTTAATGTAGCGCTATCATTCTATTTTGTATTAAACTCATAACCGAAACAGGACAAATTTAGTAACATTGCTTTAGATTTTATCCCAATCTAAAGGATTATGCATTGCCTATAGTAACAAAAAAATGGAGAGGACTGATCTAAATGATCAGTAATATTGTATTACGGGATGGATCTACTGTATAGTTTTCCTTCTAGGGCTAATTTGTACATTTCAGCTACGTATGGATTCTTTGCTGGCGTTTCTGCACCAAGTTCTACTAACCGAGCATACACTCTTACTACATAAGCGAGAGCACCCATAAAGGCGACTACTACACCCATGTTAAACATCCAGTGGTTTGGAACAGAGAATATTTCTTCCACAAACCAGAAGTGCCACAGCTCATTAACACCGATTGTAAACATAGTTGCTAAATAACCTATGATAGTTATTTTTAGACCAGTGTTCATTGAGTTGTTAGGTCCTCTGAGTATAGGTACTCTTCTGTCATACATAGCCACAAAACCCCATCCTAATGGAAGGGCTACAAAGTGGCTATATAACCACCAGTGAGCTGGGGTGAATGCACTATCTCGTATAGCTGTTTGATGCAAAGATCCATCAACAAAGTTGTCTACTTCTACTGATGCTGCGATTGAGCCCAGCATTATGACCATTATGTAGATCTTCTTCAGGCGTTGGATTTCTACTTCTTTAGGTATCAGTGCTGGCATTTGAGCCAATTTACTTCATTCTTGATCTTCACAAACGGATATATTAACTGTAGGTTATTATTCCTTTAATAAATTCTCCAATTTCGTCTAAATATTTATTCATTAACAGATAGTTATTACAAATAATATGTATAACAGTAGATTTATGATGAACAAAGGAGATTTATCATCTATGATTATCATTGATGATAAACATTAACATTAACACATGGAAAAAATGATAATCGGATATAAATTCATAAACCAATCGAAGTTATCATAGCAAAATATATATCTTTGTTCTCTATCCTATGGTTAGATATAATGATGAAAAGCAAGACGTTATTTGTTACGGCGCTTGCAGCATTAATGGTGTTGTCTATGGCCTTCACATTCTTGCCCACTGCCCAAGGTCACGGTGTACAAGCACAGCTTCAGAGCAGATTCGTAAGGATTAACGATGAAACATTTTCTGATCAACAACTTCAAACAGGACAAACATTAACCGTATCTGGCTCCTTACAAAGCCTTGTCAATAGACCACTTAGAGCATGGCTGTCATTATTCAGTGAATCTACTAATGCAGGCAATAGATGGGAGTTTATTTCAAGAGACCCTCCGGGAAACATTTTTGATATCCCAGCACAGGCTGTTGTTCCATATAAAATTGTTGCCAAGGCACTAGAACCAGGGGTTTACCATGTTCATACGCAGCTTAATGTAGAACATATTGGTCCAGGATTAGGCCCAGGACAGACCGTCCAAGTGACAGGTCCAGCAATATTGAAACCTGTTCCATGGGGAAATGTATTCTATCAGATGATCGTTATTGGTGCAGGACTTGGTGTTACTTTCGCAACTAGGCCTTGGCAGGTTATTTGAAAGAAAATACATCTATATACTAAACTCCATTCCTTTCTTTTTTTTAAATATATCTAATCAGTTATTATCGTTGAAATAAAATGTAGTAAGTAGTGAATCTAAAAATCTTCTATTTTTTGCAGGTCCTTTTTTTCCAAAAACAAATACAACGATAGTTATAGGTGCTATTAGGTATATTGATATATGTTAATAGAAGATCTGTAAAATAAAATTAATTCTGTGTATTTTAATTTTCTTTCAATGGAGTGTTTCTAAGGGCCCAGTATTGGTGCCATGGGATAAATCAAACTGATTTCGGATAAACGCCTCATGAATAATAATCACCTACTGAATATAAAAAAAAACAAAGAAATTTGTAAAGTTGGGGTATCTAGGTTAGATTATTACCAATGGTGTTTTTCATCTGGAATGAGGCCTATTTGTTCGCGTTCGAAGTATCTCTCTAATTCTTGCGTCCATTTCTCTTTAGCTGAACCGCCACCAAGGCCCTTTCTCCTTAACCAGAAAGCAATTACACCCAGCAGAAACACCGCGAACAGCATGGTGCCAAATATGTAGACCATTACGTCGTAGAACAGAGGGTCATAATTAGGTCCTATTTGCTTTATCAGACTACTGAATGTTGTACCACCACCAATCATTGCAGTAAGGCTTAGGATAGTATTCATTATCATAAGAGGGAATGAAAATTCTATGATATATACATTTTGGTTGTCAAATTGCAAGTCTCCCTCACTCTAGAAAATTCTGAATTTATATCAATGATTGTCTATAGTATTAATTTATCTATAGATAGTGAATTTTTGCTATTCTAGTAATTAGCTGGTAACCAATTTTGAGTCGTTTGGAATTAGATGGACATCACTCAAAAATTCTAGCTGGATTTAGTAGAATCTGAATAAAAAAATCTTAAATATAACCTCTGTGCGTAAATGGTAAATGGTCTGGCTTAGACGTACAACACACTATCTGTTCATAGTAGTAGTTGCTGTAAATAGTACATTGCTGACAATTAATGCAGGAGACTATATTTTCTATACTGATTGGGCTTGGACTTCCTTTGTGGTATTTTCGATTTCGCAGTCGACTATGCTAGCAGTAGGAGCCATTTATTATATGCTGTTCACAGGAGTTCCAGGAACTGCAACATATTATGCTACAATAATGACAATTTATACATGGGTCGCTAAAGGCGCTTGGTTTGCTTTAGGATATCCATATGACTTTATTGCGGTACCAGTATGGATACCTTCCGCAATGTTGTTGGACTTGACATATTGGGCCACAAGGCGGAACAAACACGCAGCCATACTTATTGGTGGAACTTTGATTGGGCTCTCGCTTCCAATGTTCAACATGATAAACTTATTGCTGGTGCGGGATCCTTTGGAAGTAGCATTCAAGTATCCTCGACCTACTTTGCCACCCTATATGACGCCCATTGAGCCGCAGGTCGGTAAGTTTTACAATAGTCCTGTTGCCTTAGGAGCAGGCGCAGGGGCCGTATTGACTGTGCCTATAGCTGCATTGGGAGCAAAACTGAATACATGGACATATAGATGGATGGCTGCATGGAGTAAGTGGGATTAACCACTTTTCCTTCCTCTCTATTTTTTAAATTTTATAAATTTTATACCGTTTAATTATTCTGTTTTCCCTTTAGATATTGTTCACAAAAAGTAACAATAATTTCTTCCAACGAATCAAGTTATGCTTATAATTAACTCACTATTGTATTCCAATGGAAAAATTCATCGAAACAACGTTTTAGCGAGATTTGTGGTATTTGCACTAGTTAGGATGTATAAATAGTGTTTATATACAAATATTCGGTCACTAACTAAGTAATTGATTTTAAATTACATTATAGATTATGCTTAATTTCTACCTATTTTAAGATCATCTAAAATTCGAGTAATACTTGCTGTAGAGTTGTTTTCGGTTTGACTTGAAATACATTGTTTTGCTGGATATACTTCTGTGTAATTGGAAATCCTCGTGAGTATCCTATCATGATAAGTAGGTATATGTTCGTTTTGATAAAATATACCTAATGGAATTTTACTTCCCCATTCATTAGATCTCTCAATCACTTGGGCCATTTTGGTATTTAGTTCATCTGGATCATGCACAATTCCATCGTATCCTGATTCCTCTAATCTGTAGGTCCTAGGCACTTGTTTCCCATTGTCTGGACTAAAATTGTCCAAACCTTGGAACCATTCCTTTGTATTGATATCATTGTATGTAGGACATGGTTGCAATACGTCTAAGAATGCCAAACCTTTATGATCTACAGCTTTTCTAATCAAGTCCTTTAAGTTTCTAACATCATATGAGTATCCTCTTGCAATAAATGTAAAACCTGATACTAGTGCAAGAGCTATTGGGTTCACAGAATTGTTCATATTAGGTTGTGGAAGAGATTTTGTCTTCATACCTAATTTTAGAGTCGGAGCCGCCTGTCCTTTGGTTAATCCATAAACAGCGTTGTTGAATATTATATATGTCATATCGACATTTCTCCTTCCAGCACTTACAAAATGACCAGCGCCGATCCCTAAACCGTCTCCGTCTCCACCAATTGCTAATACCTCTAAATCTGGATTAGATAGCTTTGCACCCTGAGCAAATGGTAATACCCTGCCATGTAATGTATGTATTCCATAAGTATTGATAAAATGGGGTGTCTTTCCTGAACAACCTATTCCTGAGAATATTACAGCTCGATGTCTTGGGATCTGCATTTCTGCCAGGGACATTTGAATAGCATTCAAAATACCAAAGTCTCCACATCCCGGACACCAATCGTTATGAACAGCCGTCT
>JAICSL010000295.1 GCA_025936955.1 Nitrososphaeraceae archaeon | reverse complement strand
TTTTGTTCGTACTAGACCGAACAAATGCATAAAGCTAACTTCCACGAAGGAATAAATGCATAAAATGAGCGTAACCATGCATAAAAATATTCCAAAAACTTCAGAAACCACTCTAAAAACAAATAACAATCACAATAATAATCCAAATGCCAATAGCAATTCAGGGACAAATCTACTGCCAGTATTAGATATTGAAAAGGAAAACAGATTTGCTAGGATAATCTCCTTACACAGTAAAGGCTTAAGTCAGTCAGAAATAGCGGAAGAATTAGGCGTCGATCAGTCAACAGTAAGCCGAGATTTGCAATTTATAAAACAAGAAGCAAAAAAGAAAATAGAAAAATATCTGAATGAAGACATACTATTTGAATATCTAAGATATATGGCTGGATCAAATGAAGTAACCAGACACCTATGGGAAATTGTTCAAAGTGAACAAAACACTAAAGATAAAACTAATGCTTTGTCCATATTGATGCAATGTTATAACAAACGCTTAGAAATGCTAATTGGCGGACCAGAATCCTATATGAATGCCAAGAAAAGTATATCAGAAGTAAAGTTTCAGGACAGAATAAATAATGATCCTGTTTTGAAAATGATAAGTGAAAAAAATAAATTCGCCTCATCATTCCCATCACCATTCAGTGGGTCACTTGACAAAAAGAAACTAAATTTGTAAATTCTCTAAATCATTCTTAACGTAGCTAGAATAAGAAACAGTCTCTTCATTGTTCTTTATTTTTTATTCATTATTATCATCATCCAGTTTATCCAAAAGCACATCAGCGAAGTTGCCATATTCTATATCGGATTGCATTGTTTGGACTAACGCTTTATGTATATATTCTGGTATAGATTTTGCAGACGTATTGCAAATAATATTCAAAACTTCATATTGATTCTTTGTTAGGTTTAATGTTTGGTTGATTCTAACCATATTATTAGGGTCTTTGCGAGTTGATGTTGTTTCTACAGAATTATTCATTTGCTTTTATAACTATTATTTTCATTTTATAGCTATATCTCTTTGGTTTGGCAATCCGCTTCTTTCTTTTTCATTATAAGGATTTACTATATTGGTAACTTCATTTACTGACAATAAAGGATCTTTTTGTCTATGATATATTTTCTTTTTAGGTCTATTTATTGTCATTTCTCATTCAGTCCCTTAATAGACATATCATCTGAAATATAGCAATCACACGTACAAGAATACATTTTCCCTGCACATACTATGCTTTCTATCTTTAAACATACCATATCGATATAAATCTCATGGGTTTTAAATCCATGACCACAGAGTTTACACCTTTTATTCTTGTCATATGTCTCTTTATCTCCTTGGTCATATTCTAGCTTCCAAGGCATTCTCACTTTCTAGTCCCTAGCAACATTAATAAATAATTCCTTAGTGCCTATAATTTAGATTAAGCATATTGGCAAAGTAAACCTTGTTATCTAGTCTTTACTCCTTTTCTTATGAAGATTGAGATTGTCTAATAATGTTGGTTGATATTATGAAATATTTATAATATCTCTTAATGTAATTATTACTATCATATTATTGATATTACACCATTTATTACAATTTGGAGCTTCTACCACAGTCTGGTATTTGTTATCCTATTCTTGAAGTATGTGATTCTAATATGATATCCTAGTAATGTTAGTTCATCAAATTGCCTTCAGAATGTTTTTATCTATAATAAACTTATAAAACAATCCCTAGTTTGGCGTTCTGATAGTAGGGCCTGTAATGATTGCAAACAAAAAGAAACATACATCATATGAAATAACACATTTGCAGAGGGTCTAAACATGAAAAAGAATAGGCTCAATTTTTCACAAAGTGAAATCTGAATAATTTAAGATTGGCTATGACTAAGACAATAAATTGGTGTAGAAATAAAGTCGAGTTATTAAGTCAAGGTTACAGTCAACCAGATATTGTCTGTCTTGAAGGAATCGAAAGAGCGGCACTCGAACAGACTGATCCTAAATTAACAGTCATTTTGCCAAAGAAAACAAAACAAAACAAAAACAGGTATCAATGAAAACCTATCCTTAATTTATGAAATTGGTAAGTCTGGCAAGATTGTATTTTTATGATCTAATCCATAGATTGATCTACAGAAGACCCTTCCCAAAGGAGAACTCCTTCAGTAGAGATGATTGGCAAGTTCAATACAAAGTGGGGAGATCTATGCAATGTAGATCCGAGTCATTATTTCTAACCATTGTCTTCAATATGGTAAATACAATCGTAGATAGCATCAATGTAGACTAGCCAATAAGGTGTTTGTAAACAATTCAGATAATCATGTTATCTGAGTGTTTGATTGCTCCATCTGCTACTAAATAGTAGTATGTGACCAACTATCAAATTATACTAACTATCTCATGTTATCATGAAATCTCTTCATCTATAAAATTATAGAAAATCAGTGTTAATTTTCCGGCATCCATCTTATTCATTAAAATTTTTCCAATGTTGTATTTCATTTTTCTGAAGATACCTTTCTTCTGCAGCAGCATTGGTTGCATAAACAAGAAGAAATATGCCAACAATTTCAATGACATTTATTTATAGAATTCTTCATGTGCAGTTTCAGGATTATGATAACATCAACATTTATTGTACTTCTGTGTTTATGACTTTGGGCTATTCCTATATAACTACTAAATTAAAGTTTATATTAATTATGATGGTAACTTGCTCTATATAATACCTTGAGTTTGTTAGAGCGAATATCAACTGGTGTTCCTGGCCTCAATTCCCTTATCGAAGGCGGAATCCCAAAAGGATCAACTGTATTGATTGCAGGAAATTC
>JAICSL010000027.1 GCA_025936955.1 Nitrososphaeraceae archaeon | reverse complement strand
TCCTAGTCAAGCGAAATAATAATAATAAATTCAGAAATATAAAATAGTTGCTTCTCTATCTAGACCTGTTTCTTACTGATTCTCATTCACATTTTAAGTTTTAATAATATTACTCTTCACGCACTACCTGAGGAGAAGAGGCTTTGAATATAGCATATATAGAATCGTTCTCATTTATTTGCAGATAAATTCTAGCTTCTTCTGTGATCCTTGATGTTACGTGAAACGTATCGATAAGCAGACGTACATCTACTACACCTACGTTAGAATTGGTAATCTTTACAACTTTAGCTTCTACTACATTCCGTGCACTTGTTTTTACCATTTCTCTAGAAAGAATTATATCTTCTGACCTAACGAGTATTCCAACTTTAGATCCAAAACTGTAATCACCTAGTGTTTCTAGTAGATGTGAACCAACCTTGAAAGTAGTAACGCCATTTTTTGATTTTATAACATTTCCCTCCAAATAATTAGCTTCTCCACTAGATAGGATGTTGGATAAGAATGGCGAAGCAATATCATTATTTTTAGATGTCTTCAATATAGATTCTAGTTTATCCGTATACTCTATCATACCATCTTGCAATATAGAGACAGAGTCAGCAAGTGCATAAATATCATCTTCATAGTGAGTTACAAATATAGTCGGCACATTTTGTCGTCTAAGAATTCGTCGTAGTTCCAATCGCATCTTTCTCTTAGTAGGAGTATCTAGATGCACCAGAGGCTCGTCCATTAGCATAATTTTAGGCTTTGTAACAAGCATTCTAGCCAATGAAACCTTTTGCATTTCGCCTCCACTTAATCCTTGGATCTGTCTATAAGTTAGGTGTGAGATCCCAAGATCTTCTATCATCTTTTTAATCTCTATATCGCTATCCTTCTTCTTACTTCTCTTCTTTGTAAGGCCGAAAACTATATTCTCATATACATTCAGATGAGGGAATAGACTTGGCTTTTGAAATGTATAACCTATCCGTCTAGATTCTACTGGTAGAGTAGTTATATCTATTCCATCAACAAAAATAGAACCACCATCTGGTTTTAGCAATCCTGCAATGAGATTGAGAACTGTAGTTTTACCACTTCCTGTAGGTCCAATCATAACTAAAATCCCATTATCATTTACCTTCAGGTTTAATGGCCCTAGTGTAAATCCGGCAAATTTCTTAGTCAGGTTAATAAGTTCTAGTCCCAGTTTAACCAACTCACCATTGAAGCTTCAACGCTTCTTGCCGTTGCCATTTCCTTGTAACATAGAACAGAACTATTGCTACAATCGATAATAAAATAGATAACATTATGTCTGGAATAGCGTTTCTTAACCCACCAATTGCGTTATCTTCAAAGATCTGAATTGAGATGGTATGTGGGTTATATGCCATCATCATTGTCGCTCCAAGCTCGCCTACGGCCCTAACCCATGATAATATAAAACCTGTAACTATTCCATTCTTAGCTAGTGGGAGTGAAATCCTAAAGAATGTCTCAAGTCTGGTTTTACCTAATACTCTTGCAATGTTCTCAAAAGATTCATCAACTGATTCAAATGCTGCCTGACTTGCAAGTATCATAAACGGAGCCGCCACATAAGTTTGTGCTATTATGATTCCAAGTATTGATTGTGTAAATTCGATTCCAGGAAAAGTTTGGACTAATGGTGAATATGGTCCAAATACTCCTAAGAGAAGAGCACCGCTTGCAAGTGGAGGTAGAACTAACGGAATAATAACAATAATTCTTAAGAGAAATTTTCCTGGGAAGTTGTTATACCTGGCTAAGAGATAAGCAAGAGGTATTCCAAATAGAGATAAAAGTAACGTGGAAATAGTTGCAGAAACTATACTAAGCAAGAAAGCGTTACTAATTTGAGGTCTTGATAAAGAGTCTAACAATGTAGTGGGCTCTATGAAAATCGAGATAGTCACAAGTGGATATGCAATGTATGTTATAGCTATTCCAGATAAAATAAGTATAATGATATTAAATCCTTGAAGCTTTATGTCCATCATTGAAATATCGCCATCTACTTTAGTATCATATTATATAGTGTGCTTCTAGTTATCTTCTTTCACTATACTATTGGGAATACTTATTTTTTTTATGCTGCTAGTGTAGTGTTATTTCTTAGAGCAGGTGGTATCTTGTCCGTCTTCCCTTCAATGACGGGTTTTAGTATATATTTTAATCCTTGGCTTTGTAGAATATGCTGTCCGGCAGCAGATAATATGAACTTTACAAAAGATATAGCTCCTTCTGAATTTTTGACTGTCGTTGGTATTGTTAGGGCAAAATAGACTGGTTCCCCATAGATAGTTTGGCCTGGATGTAGAGTGTATGAACCTTTTTTGTAAAAATCAGAATAAGTTGGATCTGCCAAGTTAATTTGTGGAGGCAGCGTAATGTATGGGAGACCTCTAGCTATGGCTTCGTGTTTGTATGCAGCTATTGCATCTAACTGCCCTGTCTCTAAAGTAGTCCTGAGCGTTTCTTCTGGAAAGAGTTGTTTAGGGTTTCTATCCTCACCTAAAATCTTTTGCTGGATGGTCGGATCATGATAGTATAAGTTAGATAGTTTGGCAAGTATAATCATATAGTATCCTTTTGGGTCCAACTCGGGATCTGTTCTTCCAAACTTGAAACCTGGTTCTGACAGAAGTTGATACCAAGGTATTTCTGCTCTCCTTACTTTATCCAAGTCAACACGAAAATGGCTATTAGGTGAATATGCGATTACCAACTCCGCAGAAGCAAACTTTACTAGCCATTGAGCAAGAGACTGAGGGTGACTGCCAGCATCTAAATTATTACTACTATTCATCATTAGTTTCTTTATCGGAATCGTCCCTGCAGATACAAAAATATCAGGTGTTCTTTGTCCATCAATTATCATATTTGTGATTTGAACAGATCCTCTTGCTTCTCCTGTATATGTATAACCTGTCTTATTCTGAAATGATGGACCTAATCTATCTTCAAATGCCTTTACGAGGGAAGCAGCATACATTACAAAGACTTTTCCTTGACTGAAAGAACCTGTTTGCTGATCGTTTATAGCTATGGACCATCTATTGAGAAATATCGAGAATAGAATAAGAATCGATAAGAATATTGTGACTGAGAGTTTAAGAGTGATAGAGAATGGCAAAGTTAAGTTTAATGCATAGTATAATGGATATAACACTTTTGTATTGTGATGATATAATCTATAAAATTTTAGATTATTTAATGGATAAGAAGAAAATGGGATATCTCCTAAACTAGAATAGCTTATGTCTACGATATAAAACTTGTAAACAACCCTACTAATATGGTATCTGTCTTCAATAGTAAGATATTACTAGCGGATAATAACATATCTGCATTTTATTATTAGATTATGATGCTACTGATTTTTTCTCAAATCTTTGATAAAAACGAAAAAATGTAAATAATGAGACTTAAGATGAACGAACGAAGAAATCTCATTTTAGATTATGGCTATATACTTATTATATTTTATTGTTTGATCTGACTGCTGCTCCTAATTTTCGTCTTCTTCTTCTTATCCAATAATAATAAATTATCAAATACGAATAGTAACTAGATGACCAATTATTGTATTGTATGCCCTTCTTGCAATTCAGAATTTTTCAGTTATGAAAAATATATCAACCATATCTTTAAAGAACATTCAGATCAACCTTCACTCAGAATGCAAGTAAAAATCATAAAAAAGGATGAAAAGAATAATGTCAATAATTTTAGCCAAAATATAGAATAATTTATGAGCAGTTGTAGAATTTTTGGTTGCTTGCATTTTAATTTAGACTTTAAAAGCTTCTTCAATCTGCATGTATGTTCTATGCATCATATACAGTGTTTAATCTTAGTAATGAAATGATTCAGATATTTGTATCGTTGATATATGCATACTATATATCTATGAAGATATTTATATTCTCAATGACTCGATATACAAAGTTTTAAAAACCTGGAGTACTACGATACATATAATAACACCAAATCGACAACTGGTCGGATAAAATAAAATAAAAAAAGAGCCTGGATCTATTGGCTGATTCACTTATTTCTGTTTTAAATGCCTATGTACGCTTGCGTTTTCTCTGTAAATGACAAAAACTGCCTATGCAAAACAACTACTAAAACCTGTTATACTAGGTCGGAATAACTTTTTACTAGGTCGGGAAAATAGTTATAACCAATCCCAAACTGGTCCCGATTGAGTTAATCCGAAAATGCTGTTGGCTGACCTGGTTAATTCTTCTACCATATCTATGCTCATTGTTATATAATTGCTTATAGTAATGCAGAACAAAAAATATATTTTATTGAAAATAACTATATTTATGATATTATAGTATTCTTCTGCTACTGTCCTAACTGTATTTTGTTATATTCTATAAAGAAAGAAATTTCTTCTACTAGACGATATTATACAACGTTAGACCGTTTATCATTCTTTGCTAATGAATTTTTAGCTGCAGCCTTTGCAGAGTCAACACTATAATTAACTTTTAATCCAAGTACCTGTAGTATTTGCCGAGCTTCTTTATTATCTGCAATATTCTTCACTCTAAAATAATCATGACCATCATAAAATATCGCAAATAGACCTGAAATTGCAGCTCCACTAAATACTGGCTTTATTTTATTATTTATATGATCGTTAAAAATTGTTATCAAGCTTTCTATACCTTCTTTCTGCTTATTTCTGTTAAGCTTTAGCCTGCCTATGTCTACAAAAGAAAAGTCATCTTTTCTTATGTCTGTTAATTCCTCTTTTTTGATTTCTAGCTCATCAACCAATGGTTTTCCAGACAATTTTGTATTACGAGTACAATCACAGAATTCACATTCCATTGTACACTGATTTCTAAAGCGTGCATCTTTTATTTCTATAATATCGTTAAAATAATTGTTTAATACTGGAATCTCCATTGCCATTGGTGACAATCCTGCTTCTAAGCAATAACAGACCTCAATAAAATGAACAATGTCATTGTCATCTATAGTTCCTTCCTTTAATGCTGTCTGCATTCCCTCATAGAATATTTTTCCTTGTGCCAAAGTACCATACCTTATAGAATCGGCTAGTCTTTGTCGTTCCTGTGGATTTAGCTTACATTTGATATAATATCTCATTTATTTAGTCTGGACTTATTTAGTTACTATAGAAAGCCATTTAAAGATAGATGTATTTGAGTTTGGTTAGAGATATTTCCGCTCAATGTAGTTTCAATTTGGTAATTTCGCAGATTTTACAATATAGGCACCATCAACGGAATCTAGAAAACCCCAAAATCCCGTTTATATCTATGGCTATGCTCAATAGATACTTTATTGACTATTAAATATAGGCTTAGACATTTTCCAATTCTTTGATCGTCATTATTTTTCTGTGTTCAAAGATTTTACGTAATTGATCATAAGCATAACTTTCGAATAACTTGCCTAATATGCCATATGGAAGTTCAAAATTAACTTTATCTATCACTTCTGTCTGTTTTCCGTTGCTAATGTCTTCAAACTTGTGACTGTGTATCCATTTCTTAAACAGACCTTTACTCATTTCATCAACGTATTCATACTGTTTAAGAAATGTTATCTTGGAATGCCATGTCCTTTTTAAGATTATTTTACAGCTAAACCAGGCCTCCTGTCCTTGGATGATCTTTTGGCTTGTTGATTTAATGACTTTAAGATCCATTTTTTTCGGAGTTATTATTTCCAAGTGTTTGATATCTGTATAAAAGTTCCAAACCCTGTCTACATTGCTGTTTACAATAAATGAATGCTTGTAGGTTGGCAAGTATACGAATTGTAATACAATTGATCTATTTTAGCATAATCTGTATAATTTTGAATTCTAAAAAAAATTATTGAGGGAAGTTTTCTTGTAGCATTATATCATTGAGGATATCCGTATTAATTTAAGTATCTGAATATAGATCCCAAATGTTATGCGCCTCTGTTTAGAGGTTTGGGGTACAGATTATGACAAAATCAAAGAAACCTGTATCTTGGCTGAAAAACTAGGTTATTATGGATTTTACTATGGTGAATCCTTGGCAGATATCGATTTAGATTGCTGGACTGTATTATCTAGTTTAGCATCTGTAACTAGCAGAATAAAATTAGGTCCTGTTATAACCTATCTTTTACCACAATATAGAAATATTGTACTTTTAGCTAAGCAGGCACTAACATTTCAGGAACTGTCTAAAGGCAGATTAGAATTTAGAACCGGTGCAGGGGCTAAGCTTCAATATGCTACGCAATGGTGGTATCCTTACGGTATAGAATATCCAAAAGAAAAAGAAAGAGTTTTGATTCTCGAGGAGGGTTTGCAGGTTTTAAAAATGCTTTGGAGGAAATCAACTGTCTACTTTGATGGAAACTTTTTCAAAATAAATGGTGCTACATTACATAAACCAGGTAAATATCTTATCCCTGTGACTATAGCTGCAAAAAGAAAGAAAATGATGAGCATAGCTGCTAGGTTTGCAGACATATGGGAAGCATCTTATCTTTCTCCAAAACAATTCCTTAAATTAAATTCAGATTTTGATGATATTTCTAAACAAGTCAACAGAAGTGTTTTATTAAAATCTCTAGAGTTAGATGTAATAGTTGCAGAATCAGATTCTGACTTAAAATACAAAGAAAAAATATTTGCTATGGAAAGAGGACCTAGTGTATATAATCAGATATTGGCTAATGGATTGGTAGGTACCACTGATAGGGTAGCAGAGAGGATTAGGGAATATACAGATGCGGGTGTAGAACAGTTTTTCCTTGCTTTCCAAGACCCTTTTGATTCTAAAGCATTAGATGTATTCATAAATGCTGTAAAATAAGTAACCGACAACTTCCTTATACTGATCTTATGACGAATACAAATTCAAAGATTGTATTGAGTGTTCTTTCTCCCTTAAACTGGATTTTTTTGTATTTTATGGAGTATCCACAATATGCTGAGCTGAAAAGGATTATATCATTATATTTAATATTGGCGAACATTTACCTCCCGTGAACTTATGTTATTAAGCAATTGTAGAATTTCATATTACATAACAAACAATTAATATATTTTATTAGCTACTCATATAATAGACGTGTAGATAGATCAATTCCAATACATTATCCTATTCGTGATTAAACATTTTAGTTGAATATTCTGCTAGTTTCTTTAAAGCTTGAACTTTTTCTACTCGTTCTATTTCAGCTCCTTCGATTGCAGAAGAAAGATAACTTATAGATTGGTCATATGTTTTGCGTGCAACTGGATATGGAACACCATCTTTACCACCGTGAGCAAAATTATATTTTACTGGATCTTGCCATGATGCTTTGGTTCCATAAATCAATTGACCAATAAGTGACAATGCTCTTACTGTAGCAGGTCCAACTCCCTGAATAGATATCAACTGCTCATAATTTCGCGGTTGAATATCATAAATTCTTTTAAATAAATTCCAATCCAGTCTGCGAGGCATTTGGTATTGTTCTATCAAGTTATTGTTATTTTTATCAAATGTTTTGTATTCGCTAGTGGAATTATCTCTCACAATCCACTTATCCAATGTGTTTTTTTCCACATTATAGTGTGCCGTTGTTACTTTATAGACCGACGATTTTAGATTATTGATATCACTTGTTGCCAAGTCTACACAAATTTTTTGGTTATCTATTGAGTCGGTGGATGTCATATCAAGAGTGTTTGGACTTTTATATTGACTAATAATTCCCGCATGAGGTTCTGCTACAAAGTTCCTCACATTATCGGAAATCCAGTGATATCTTCTTGCCATCTTATTACCTGGATTCATACCCTGCTGAATTACAGCCCAATTTCCATGTTCGTCAAACAGAATCACATGATGATATAGTGAGTAACTGTCCTGAATTGCAGCGTTATCCACTTTTGCTGCCATTCTGCTTGCATATACTAAATTATCAATTTTAGTAGAAGACAGATTGTAATACTTTTCAGCGAGCTTGGGAATGTCTTTCTTTGTTTCTGTAGATTTCTTTCCTTTTCCTCCTGCAATAGATATTCCATGAACATCATCATTTAATGATTGTTTTAATACGCCTGTTACTACCGTTGTGACTCCTGAGGAATGCCAATCAAAACCCAGCACACACCCTAAAGCTTGAAACCATAGAGGATCACTTAGTCTTCTTAAAAACTCCGGTTGACCATATTCATCTATAATTGCCTTTGATATTGCATATGAAAGTTTGACCATTCGCCTCACTAAATATGCTGGAGCATGTCCTCCATGTAATGGAAGGTTCATAATGGCAGAAGCTCTCAATGCCATTTTAAATGACAGAACTTGTAACTAATTAATGTACTGGGTAATGGAAAGCATTTAGTTGTCGCGAGTATGTAGCTATGTGGTCAGGTGAGTATGCAATTCATATCTTTTCTTATTATATATTAAATAGGGTGATTCAAATTTACAAGGGTATGTTAAATTAAATTTATACTCAAAAATTTGTCTACTTGTCATATTTCCAACAAACAACCTAATTCTATTAATGCTATCTGCAATTGGCTTGATTTCATGTTTTTGAGCTTTAGTTATAACGCTGAACGTAATAATATGCCTATGATATTCCATTCTGATATGTATCGATAACTTGGAGTACTACACATAATGCAATAAAGAGCAAAAAAGGCAAAGACAATTCCAATAACTGACTAGCAAATTTTTCAGATTTCAGCATTCCAGTTTGATAAATATTTAGGATCAAATATTACCCATATTATAGAATTGGTACTTTGATTATTTGTTATCGCTACATCAGGTCTCTAACTTATACAACTGTATACAGACATTCTTATTATGAAAATCTACGATTGCAATACATTTAGGATAGGACGACCAGCGTTTAAAATCTCATATATTCCATTTATTATAATGCTAAATGATATGAATAATAGAGCTGAATATCTAAAGCAAAGATTAGGTCTTTCTGAATTGGTTGAAGAAGGAGGATATTATAAAGAGACTTATAGGTCTGATAAAACCATTATATTACAATCTGAAATTGATGGTGAACGTTCGATTTCAACATCGATCTATTATTTGCTCGATGGGCCTCAATTTTCAGCATTTCATAGATTAAAGTCTGATGAGATATGGCACTTTTATGTTGGTAGTTCTATCACATTATATATCATTGATAAAATGGGAAATCTGTCAGAAGTCCAGCTTGGCAATAACAGTGAAAAAGGCGAACACTTTCAGGTGCTATTAAAAGCAGAGTCTTGGTTTGCAGCGACTGTAAATGATAAGTCTTCTTTTGCTTTAGTAGGGTGTTCTGTTTCTCCGGGTTTTGATTATCGAGATTTTGAGCTCGGCGACAGAAAAAAACTAATAGAGGCGTATCCTCAGCACCGTTCAATTATTGAAAAGTTTACAAAAAATGAAAATAAATCATGATTAATAATGAAAAATATTAGTTTAATCTGCGTTATTTTTCTACTTAAATTGGATTGGATATTTAGATTTGGATATGGTATTTCTCAACAGTTCAAACTATCTTGATTCAGTAATAAAATAATCTCATAATATTCAGATTCTTTATTGATTATTGAATACAATGGACTGGTAATACTTTAATTTCTGACTGCAATATAAAATGCAAAATGGATGCTTATCGTGCGACAGTGATCATTTTGATTTTTATTGTTATAGTAGGCATAATTGCAATTCCTTTTGGAAACCCCAAATTTATTGATAGAGCTATAACATTAGAATTAATATTTGTTATATTAGCTGCTTTGGTATGGAAAAGATATAGTAGAGCACTGTATGCTTGTATTCCATTAGCAGTTTTAGTTATGATTGGTAATAGTCTTGCTCAGCCTCATGTTCAAATAATGACAACCTTTTCAAAACCACTAAATGCAGTAGTATTGATAATAGGAGGATATGTATTACAGGTAGCTTTGATGTATACTAGCTTAAGATCTATTATGGCCTTAAAATCAAAGAGGCTAGCTACAGCCACATAAATTTGTAGTTCCTTTTAATTACGTATGTGTATTTCTCGTTTAGGATGAATTCTAGATGTATCTAAATGCCTTTAAAGTAGCAAAAGATACTACTTGTCTATTAAATCTGATGGATGTAAAAGAAAAATTATCGAATATTAAAAATTCATTTAAAAGATATTGATAAATTAACCTACCAGCAAAATATATATAATTGTATTCTAAATGCTTCTTCTTTCAGTACTGCTGCTAGCACAATCTGTTTGTCTAATTAGGTTTCAATAGAATTGAGCATATACTTGAGATTTCTTGTGTCAATTGACATGTACAGAATTCTGTTACTTCATTATCTTTCTTAAAATGAAAATATTACTTGCTAATTATTGTAGTGATGGGTACGCAACAGAGGTAATTTGATTTTATATTACTACAAATAATGCATATATAGTCACATAGCAATATTTATGCACAAGTTATATTTCTATAAACGATGGGACGAAAGAATTATGGCCGACAAAATTAAATGCTCTCATATACTTGTCAAAAAGCAAAGCGAAGCTACTGCGATACTTGAACGACTAAAGAAAGGGGAAAGTTTTACAACTCTGGCCAAGGAATTATCTATTGATAAAGGAAGTGCAAAGCGAGGCGGAGATTTAGGTCTATTTGGAAGAGGAATGATGGTAAAACCATTTGAAGAAGCAGCATTTAAGCTTAAAAAAGGAGAGATATCCTCAGAGCCAATTAAAACCGAATTTGGTTATCATATCATTAAAAGAGCAGGTTAGAGGTAAAGTGAAAGTAAGGATTATTATGAATGAAATTTTCGTTTTAAAGAAAAACGGTAAAAAGAAAGATACAATTATTGTTGCTCAGCAATACCAAAAGTGAAGACTCGAAATTACTAACTATATGTATATGTATTTACTAGTGATTTATGTATGTGTACGTCGCATTATATAATAGGTAATTTGTAATGGTTACTGTAAAACTTGAACTATCAGAAATACACTATAATGCATACTTATCCATAGCAAAAAGACTCTATGAAGAAGATATCTTAGAAGAACCCACAATAGCGGCATTATTATTACAGACTTTGCAGATAGTGAACAAAGAATATGGTTCTGATCCGCAGTCGTTGGTAATGTATTTCAAAAAAAAAGAAAAGCTGAAGATGAAATAAAATAAATGTTTCTATATCTATATAATTTCTAAACTATAGAAAAAATGCATTATTCCTATC
>JAICSL010000283.1 GCA_025936955.1 Nitrososphaeraceae archaeon | reverse complement strand
TTTGACCTATTACTATATTATCGGGCTTGGCAAGTGTTGTCATTTTTACTACTATACTAATAGTATATCCTATAAGGTCAAGATGAGGCTTTTTTAACACTTTTTCATCATATTCTTCAATATCCCACCCATATTGAACCACTGCGATTTCACCAAAATCTATTCCTACTCTTACATTTAGATCTGGATAATCATATTGGTTTAAAATAGGATTGATGCCTTCCTGTATTACTTTGATCATTGTACAAGCACAACTTATTGCGTTATCATATTGAAATGAATTAAACTTATTGTTAAATTTATTATTATCATCTAAATCGTCAATATTATTATTACTGCTATAAGAATTGTCATCTATTACAAAAAAGGCCAAAACCGCATCTCCAATATATTTTAGTACATATCCTCCATACATAGATACTATAATAGACATCTGTTGAGCAAAAGATCTAACTATGGTTGTTAGTCTATCTATTGGCAATGACAAAGACATTCTAGTAGAGCCCACCAAATCAATATGCAATATAACTAGGTTTATCTTTGATTCGACATATTTTTCTAAAATATTTTGAGTTTCTTTGATTGAAATATTAAAATCAGGTTTAACTTTTAATGCATTCCACATTCTAATTTGAGAATCTTTTATCAAAGAATTGATGTCGATAACTGCATCTAGATAAAATTTGTTTAAGAAATAGTTAGGTTGATTAGTTTTAGGATCTGCTAATTCTTTTTTATCATGTTCCTTTTTAATTGTCTCTAATATGCTATCTTTGCTAATATCTAATTCAAGAGAAATAACTTCAGGATCAATTCCAGAATTATACAAATTGAGAATAGTATTTTTTTGTTTTATCGTATTAGTTAAATTTATTCATCCTCTTTGTATAAGATATACAGTATTATATCATACCCATGATTTAAAAATGATATGTTTTGCTTCTTTTATTAAATAACATTGAGAAGTTCTTTGCTATAATATCTCGAAAATTCCATAAACACAGATCTTACAAAAATGAAGCTGTAAAAACGGCTTGATGGATTATTTAATTTTGATTTTTTCTATAAAGAGATCTAACATATACCTCAAAATAAGTATGTGCAAGTGTTCCTAGTGGATATGGATTTACGATATATTCTCCATTCTACACTCTTTTAGATTCTTCCAATAGATATTGTAAGTTGTTTATAATTGAAATTATCATTTCTCTATTAAAATCAATCATATTTGCTATGCTTGATCAGAAAATGTCTATGTATGGATAGATTTTGTCTTTTTTTTAGAAACTTTATCTATACTCAATAAAAAGATATTGTATATGAAAAATATAAATTAAAAAGATAATTCTTTTTTCAAATGCATTAATGGATAAAGTGAATTATTAACAAGTTTTCGAGATGATTCTTGTGTTATTCACTTATTATTTTACTTTATTATAGAAGTCCTTGAATTTTTTTTATTTTTGGCCAAAGACAATAGAAAATAATTTGAGATTTAATTTTAGATTTGTTAAATATGTTCTACATTCAAACATATTAAGGTCCAGATATTAATCCAATATTCTTTTCTATTTTTTTATATAAAGATTGATTTGTCAGATACAATATGATGTTCTAAGTACTCTTATCGATAAAACCCACAGCTGGTAGATATGCTAGTGCTGCGGAAGTAAGAGCATAAACTCCGACACGCAGTGTTGGTTCTGGATCCGGTGCAAAGTTGGGTTGATGATTGGAAGGAAGATACGGCAGCTTAGCCATCAGACTATTACCTGGGGCAGCATTATAGTGCTCTCGAGAGATGCCACCAAACAACCAAAAGCAGTAAGGAACAGGTTCTCCGCCGTAGTGATGACGGCCAGGAAGACCATATTTAGAAAAGTCTTCACTGCCCATCATCGTTGGCATTTCTATTATGTTATCAGATCCAAGTACTGACTTATGTACAGCACGTATACGTTGGTCTATCGGCTCGCTGTTACTAGTAATCGGAAATTCGCTTGATGTTGTGATATCGGGCATTCTAGGTGCACGAAATGCTTGCGCTTCGGCTTCTGCCATACGACGAATAGCACTAATAATTTGTTTCTGTACATTAGTACTTTGTGTACGTATGTTTATACCAATATGAGCTTCATCAGGAATGACGTTATGTTTCAGGCCAGAGTTAACAAATCCTATTGTGATCACTGCTGGAACATCGCCTGCCAGCTCACGGGAACGTATGGTCTGTAGCTTCATAATTAGCGAAGAGGCCATAATCACTGGGTCTATAGCTACCTGCGGCACTGAACCATGTCCCCCCTTGCCAAAAAGTCTAACGTCTACATTGATTGAAGCGGACATAAATACACCTGCGTTATGGCCAACCGTTCCAGCGGCTAATGGCATAACGTGCTGTCCAAGACAAAAATCGGGCCTCGGAAATCGATCGAATAATCCGTCGTTCAGCATTGCATTAGCACCTTGACCTGTCTCCTCTGCAGGTTGAGCACAGATAAAAGCGGTTCCTCGCCATTCTTTAGATTTATTGGCCAGAATCTCTGCTGTAGCAATCAAACATGCAATATGTGTATCGTGACCGCATGCATGCATGACTGGGACTTTGCTTCCATCTGTTGTAGTTCCAAAGTCCTCACTTGCATAATCGACGCCAGTCTGCTCTTTAATAGGAAGTGCATCCATGTCACCGCGCAGCATTACAACCGGGCCTTCTCCGTTGCGTAGCAGTCCAACAACACCCGTGTTTCCGACTCCCTCTGTTACCTCATAACCGGAGTCACGAAGATGTTGTGCAACTATGCCAGCCGTTCGATGCTCCTGCATAGAAAGCTCTGGATGTCTATGCAGGTCGCGGTATAATTTCCCTATTCTCGGAAGAATATCTTCAAGGTCTACAAGGATATGGGTGTCCCGTTGA
>JAICSL010000148.1 GCA_025936955.1 Nitrososphaeraceae archaeon | reverse complement strand
AAGAGTCCCATTGCTATTACACTTGCTTTGAGTTTTGGTTCAAGTTACATCTGCACTGCAACAAAGGACTTGCAGACTCAATATTCTAGGGATTTCCCGTACATTGTAGTAGCCAAAGGCAAGAACAACTATCAGTGTTTAGTGAAAGATGATCTCATCAGAAATGACAGATACAAATGTGGGATTTGTGTTTCTGGTAATGGAAATGAATGCTTTCATCAAACAGTTGAATATGGGCCATGTATGACTAACGATAACTTTAAAGATAAAGGCTGTAAATATAGGACTTTTCTAGCTGATTATAAAGTTAGCAATAAGGGAACAATAGATGAACAAGTATTTATTGATAGCAATAAAAGAAGTCGTTATGAGAAAGATTATTCAAACTGGCTGCATTTAATGGATCTAAAGGAAAAAAGAGAATGGAAAGCATGCGAATACTTTAACCAACTGAACCGGGCACTGGCCTCTAGCCACTCTATTTTCAATTACTCTTTTTTCTTAAAACTTCTACCCTACAAGAAAAGTTTACCTGAAAGAGAAATCTTGGTACTAGATGAAGGTCATTTATTAGAAACAGAAATTGTAAAATTCAGAGGACTGACGATATCAAAAAGAAGATGGACAAGGTACCTACATGATTTAAAAATTGTAGATTACGGTTATGACGATATAGAGAAATGGATTAATTTTCTAATTGAACTTGAGACAAATATGTTAATTTTAACCGGCAATAGATCTCTAGCAGAGTCTTATGCTAGCGAGCGTAAGATAAGATATAATTGGTCACAAAATGGGGATTCAGTACTACAGTTTAAGAACAAAAAGATATTTTCTGCAGATCAACTATTCGATTCTGACAAAGAAATCGCAGAAAAATATAATCCTGAGATTTCCAAAGAATCTACCGTAAACCTTGGGGATGAGCTTGCCATTGATGCTCTCAGAGATACAGAAAGACTTACTGTAACAATAAACAGTATTCTCTCAAATCCCAGGCATTGGATAGTGTCAGAAGTGAAAAAAGAAAATTACAAAGTAGTCAAGGTAGAATTCAAGCCATTAGATGTCTCAACTCACTGCAAAGCAGTTTTTGAAAAGTGTTCCCAAACCCTCATAATGAGTGCAACTATACTAAATGATAAAGCATTTTGTAGAAGCGTAGGTCTTTCGCATAACGATGTGAGGTTCATACAGGTTCAGTCTGACTTTCCAACAGAACACAGGCCGATATTTCCATTAAATATTGCCTATCTTAATTACAATAATCTACAAACAACTGAGGTAAAATCAGCTATTGCAAAGACTGTCGACAATTTGATGTCAATCCATATAAATGACAAAGGAATAATCCATACTACATCTTATGATCAGCTGAAATTTATAAAAAGTAACATATCTGAAAACAACGTACGAAGACTCTTGGTGACTGACCCGGATATACAAAGAGACGAAGTTATATCTCAGCATACAAATGCTCGTAGACCAACAGTACTTATCTCACCCTCTTTGCACACTGGTCTTAACTTAAAAGATCAGCTCTCAAGATTTCAAATTATAACTAAAGTACCATATCCCAATAAAAATGACAGATGGACTAATGCAAAGAGAGATGCAGACCAGGAGTGGTACTACTGGCAAACAGCATTGAAATTGATCCAGGCATATGGGAGATCAGTAAGGTCAAAAGATGATTGGGCAAAGACGTACATTTTAGATTCAGCCTTTGGTTATTTTATAAAGAAAAATAAGGATATCTTGCCTATGTGGTTCACAAAAGCAATCAGACCAATTCATCAATAATTAGATCTTTTCTTTTTCTTTATGTTTGTTCTTGATATCCGCTCAGTACTGACAATATTCTATCTATCGAGTAGAAGTTATGGAACTGACTGTTGTATATGCACCTCAATTTTATTTTATATAGTACAATGGACCTATGCTCAAAAAACGTTATGAGGGCTCTTTTACCCTTGATGGAAGTGAAATGACAAACTTGATATTTCGTTTGCTTTCTATTAATACAGTTAATAGAAATCCTATTCTTTATTAATAACCATTATGTATCAATCCTGTACAAAATTCGGTTTTTTTTTCGAATTAATATCTGCGATTCTCAGGGGCTCAGGAATCCACTGGCCATCCTTGATCAAATCTTTACTAAGTTGAATTGCTGATTGTAAACTCAATTTGTGCCCAATGCTCACATAAAGACCCTTGTTTGCTCTCTTTTGTAATTCTAAATCCCAAGATCTCTCCTTCTATCTCGATAAATTGGTCTTTTCTTTGAACGCCGCAAAGCAGGGATTTTGCAATACCTATCGTTGGCTTATCTAAGACTACACCAAGATAGCATGCTAAGCCACATCTTCGGGGATGTAATTGTCCGTGTCCGTCAATAAGCAGAGCATCATAAGGACTTTTCAACAATTTTAGCGTATCTATTATGGGCGCTGCTTCACGAAGCATGAATAAGCCAGGAATATATGGTTGAGTTACAGGGTAAATCGTATTAACGTATTGAATAGATTTTAACGACCTTTTTTTAATTATTACTGCTGAACAATAAGCGATATCTTTTTTGTAAGATACATCAACTCCGCAGACATAATTTATCTGTTTTTTTAATAGTATATTGTCATTAGTAACAACCTTTTTAGCAATTTCTTTTTGGAGATTTATAGTATCTTGGTAGATAGCACTGAAAGGATTAGTCATGGTCAAGATAAAGATAAGAATGACTTTACCATATTCATATTACAAACAAAATCGTATTAATAATCATTTTTGTAGAATTATAGCACAGTTGGTTATCAAGCAAAAAAACTACGTTTCACCTAATTAAATACCTAGTACAACCTTGAATGATTTTTTGGAGCCAAATTATTTCCTTTTGAATCATATCATGCTGTTTCTCATTGTTTTCTCAGTAAGAACGTCTTTGGTATTTATAATCGCTAGAGATGAGAAATATTTGCAAATTTGGGGAGAGCTGAGGACTCGTATAACCTGACTTTAGCACTAGGTTCAAACAATCACTCAGAAATTATTACCAAAATTTTTAGTATGATCATCAACCTCTTCTTGTGGGCTTGCACCTTTATCATGTGAATGTTCCCATTTGTGAGTTCTTTGATCAACCTTTTTTTCGTGCTCCTCTCTTACATGATGTAACCTGTCCTTCTCATGAAAGAATTCCTTACCACACCCATGACATTTTACAATGGGATGATGATGAATACTCCTCATATGATCTATTAGACTATCATAATTTTCAAGTTTCTCATGACATTGATCACACTCATACTTGGTACGATGAAACAGATTCATTAATTATCTATGAGTATGTCTAACTTGTACTATTAAAAGAATCTGTAGCTAAATCCAAAAGGTGATCTTATATTCATTAATGTATTCCTAGCATATGATTTTCATCCCGTTCTGCTCAATTTCCTTGACAAGAACGTATTCTGTATTAAAGGAACGTAATTTCCTATTATTGACCTGTTTGGATAAGAAATTTGGTCTATAATATATACTATATTACGATGGTGTTCAGTTTTGATCTGATGGAACAAAAAGGATTTTTTTTATAGCTCGTTCTATTTCTATACAGTAGGAATACTGATTGCTATTACAATAACCTTTTACGAGTGAAGCGAAGTAAATTGAGATCTTAAAAGATAAGATTATTTTAGGAAAAATAACTCCTATTTAATAAGAATTTACAAAATTTTCAGGCATATTGACATCAGTTATGCTTATTACTGCCAGCATACTATCAGTTTATAAAGCATGATAATGATTTTATCTAAAAAAATTAATTCTTTTATTGGATCTCATTCTACGGATATATTTTTGGCAATTTTGTTTATTTCTACAGTAGGATGCATGCTACAAATCAGTGGTACAAGTTGGGATGTTACATCTCATTTACTGAATCGGCCTGAAACATTTTTTACTCCTTCCCATACTCTTCTTTACAGTGGTGTTGGATTGCTAGTTGCTTCAGCTGCAATCAGTCTATATCTCTTACTGAATAACAAGCAAGTCCGTGGTAACTCGTACATAACAGCCTTCAAATTGCTTATAATAGGGTCTACACTCTCACTTGTAGCTGGTCCATCAGACTATTTGTGGCATCAAAAGTTTGGAATTGACGGTTTGTTGAGTCCTACACATTTAACTTTAATTACAGGTATGTTAATAAATTCTATTGGAGTTGTACTAGGTCTTTCAAGGATAACTATTCATTTGCCAACCGCACGACAGCAGAAATTATCAAGTGCTGCACTCATCCCTGCATTCGCTGCAATGTGGTTGACAATAATTTGGTTTGTTTACATGTTTTCTTTACCATTATCCAAGGGTCCGCATTTTAATTTTAACTTAAATCCTGTTTTCGAATCAATAATTGCTGTTATCCTATTACCATTGCTAGGCTCGATGGTTTTTGTAACAACCTCTAGAACATTTCGCAAGTTTGGAGCAGCAAGTGGAGTTATGGCAATAGTGATAGGCGTAAATTCAATGACAAATATTATTCCCTCTAACCAATTTATTTCATTTCTACTGTGGTATCTGATGCTTATGATACCTGCAGTAATTTCAGATTTGGTACTGAACAACATATCAATTACGAAGAAGATAGATATTCAAAGGTCTGTTATAATTGCAGGGGCATTAATAGGCTCATCGTTTTACATATTCGGATACCCAATGCTTCCAATGACATTTGCAGAGCCCATAAGCTATACTTTTCATTCAATTAGTGATATACTAGTGAACTTCATTAGGACACTTCCTTTAGTATTTGCGATTACCTTAGCTCCTGCTGTGGCAATGGGAATAGCTGGAGCAGTATTATCAACAAAGAAAATAGAAACGCCACAAATAAATATTTCAGGTTCAAAGGATATGAATAAAAATAAAGTAGCAGAAATAAAATAGATACAATATTGTTTTAAACAAAACCTGGTCCAGAAATTTATTAGTAACCCTAACTCATTGATTACGATGTATTTGTTAATCTCCTAATCGTAGTTCTTACCAAAAAATTTTGGCTGTCTTTTCTTTCATAATAACATACTATTTGTTTGAATGCTATGATTTACCGTCGAACTGAGTCTGATTCGCTAAAATCAACTGAACAATTTATCAAGATTTGGAGGTATTTAAGCTATACTCTT
>JAICSL010000243.1 GCA_025936955.1 Nitrososphaeraceae archaeon | reverse complement strand
TTGGAGAAAAAAACTTCTTCTGAATAATGAATAAAAAGAAGTAAAGGAATTCAGGCTTCTAATAAATTATTTTCTGACATCGGTTTTTTATCCACTTTCTCACGCTGCTCATTGTATATTAGCGAATATTGCTCATTGGTACAAATTGCTTCAATTGTCTCAGGAGCATTATGTGCTGCAGAATACTTTGAGATATTTTGCATGTGTGAATTGAGTAGTTTAAAGTCCTGCCCAAAGCCAAGCTTTAAAACTTCAAATGCCTCAACAGATGTTATAGTACCTTCTAGTCTGCTTTGTAGTGCTCTATACTGAGCCAAGCCCTTAATAGCACTTGTCGTTATGAACATTTTGTCTCTTTGTGAGAAGAAAAGCTTTAACAAATCAATTTTATTATCGATAACGTCAGAAATATCATAATATACTTGTGGCCTAAAATCCTTTGTGACAGGCATCTCGTACGCGAGAATATTTGGAACCTGCCTTCCTGCTTCTATAGTTGCTTCTGCTATAGCCTTGTGATCATGATGAGTATCAACAATCGAATGCGTAAAAACTACGTCTGCCTTTACATTTCTTATTACAAATTCTATATGATTTATTAAGTCACTATTCACTTGTAATTTGGTATCTTCAAAGTCATCGATAAACAGACGTTGTGCTCCAATGGTTCTTGCCGATAGTTTAAGCTCATGAACTCTTTCGTTTGGGTCACCTGAATGCGAACCCTTCGTTAGGGTATACATAGATACGGTATGTCCTTGCTCAACTGCCTTTAATAGTAAACCACCACATCCTAATTCTATATCATCGGGATGAGCGCCAATTGCTAGTATATTCATAGGTCTTCCTTATCTTGTGTGTGAATTAATGATTGCTAGAAATTTTCACACATTTGTGTCATACTATAACTAAATTTTTGATTGCTGTTAGTAATCAGTAACCAAGTAAAGAAATAACTATTTGGATGCATTATTCGTCACTAATTCCAGTATTGGGCTCTGATTCCAGAAAGTGGAATACAAAAAAATTGGAGCCCTATATTGTAAAGTACGCGGTTTTGGCCTAAAAATGATATACTATCGCACTATTTCCAATTTGAAAGGACATACATAATGTATGGGAATGCATTTTCGACTAAGGATGTATATAATTTGTGTAAAAAATAAAAAATATTAGCCTTTAAGACAACTAGATTAGGGCTCTGAGAATAAATGTAGATATGTGCTTTTCATAATTAGATCTAGAATTTACTCCCCAATTTGCAAATAAATTCAAGTCATAATACAAATATTACCTTTAATAAACTACACAAATACAATTATGAAATTAGTTACAGTAGCAGGAACTAGACCCGAAATAATTAAGTTGGCAGATCTAATTCCCATGCTAAATAAGTATAATCACTCTGTTCTGTACACAGGACAGCATTATTCACCTAACATGAAAGATATTTTCTTTGATGAATTAAACTTAAAACCAGACTATGATCTAAAATGCAATACATCAGAAATTGAGCCACTCAGAATTGAGATACTAAAGACTCTGCGGGTCATAGATCCTAGCTGTGTGATTGTATATGGCGATACCAGTTCTAGTTTAGCTGCCGCCCTGGCTGCAAAGGAGATCGGATCTAAATTAATACACATAGAGGCAGGCGTTCGGGATTTTGACATGGCTGTGCCAGAAGAAGGTATAAGAATACAAATAGATTCAATGGCAGACTATTTATTATGTCCATCTGCTTTCTGCCAGACTGTCCTGTCGTATGAAAATACAGTAGGAAAGATCTTTCTAACGGGTAATTTGATAGTAGATGTCTGTATGAGGCTTTGTGAGATAGCAACCAAACAGTTCCATGATAGAAGTATTGATCTACCAAACGAATACCTGCTGCTGACAATTCATAGACCAGAAAATTCCGATGATCCTGTCAAGCTAGAGATGCTTAGAAAGCATTTGGAAAAAATAAAATATAAAGTAATTTTTCCAATACATCCTAGAACTAAGAATAACCTTGAAAAATATAATATAAAATTGCCTTCTAATGTCACGTCACTTGAGCCAACAAGTTATTTACAATTTCTGTATCTTTTAAAAAATTGTAAGCTGGTTCTAACAGACTCGGGCGGAGTACAGGAGGAGGCTGTCGTTCTAAGAAAACCATGCATAACCTTGAGACACACGTCTGCAAGGTGGGAAACTATACTTCTTAAAGCGAACATATTATTCCCTTTAGACAGAACTGATTCTTTAAGTGATGTTGTAGAAAGCATGATTCCTGCAAAAATAAATCGCAATCCTTATGGAAAGAATGTTGCAAAAGCAACTATGAAAATAATAGAGAAAACCGTTATAAATGATGTTTAGAATGAACGATCAACGATACAGTGATCTTGTCAAGGAGTGGTTTAGAATTATACCAAAAGTGAATATATCTCTAAATTTAATTGTATTCAAATCTTCATTTTTAGCGTTTATTATTTTTTCTTCTATGAGCCTTACTGTTTTAGCCAGTATTACGCCAGCTTTTGGAAGTGTCTATGACGACTTTACTGGCGGCTATTATTCATTGCCAAATGAGGAAATTTCTCCTGATGGAAAATGGAAGAACGTTTACAACGGGGGCGGATCATCTGGCGTTGGAATTAGCGGTGACAAGCATGTTTTTTTTATGTATCCAAAAGCGTCGACTTCATCAGATGAAACTAATGCAAACCTGGTAGTATCAACACGCAAGTTCTCAAATTTTAATATGGAAGTGAATGTAAGAACCGCCGAGCAGCTTCGAGTAAATGATCCCCCTAAGAGTTGGGAAACAGCTTGGATACTGTTTAGATATACTGATACTTTTCATTATTATTGGCTCGAGTTAAACCCAGGAGGAGCAGAACTCGGTAAAAAGGATTGTGGAAATTGTACCGATTCTGTTCAAGGACAGATTTTTCTGTCCACCGTTGATAACTCCAGCCTGAAGGTTGGTGATTGGTCCCATTGGAAAATAACTGCTGTAGGTAATCACATACGGTGGACTATAAACGGTACCCGGATAATAGACTTTGTAGATGACAATATGTCTCCTAAACTTGCTAAGGGATCCATTGGATTATATACCGAAGACGCATACGCAGAATTCAATAATTTAAATATCACAGAAGTGAATTTTCATCATTTTACTTAACACAGGAGGATGGTAAACAGGAAGTTTGCTAATAACAGATGAAAAAAAATTACAGATAGAGATATAAATTTAGATAGATATCATTTCAGCCACAACGCAATTTACCATTAATATCATTTTTTAGCTTTTCGGTGTTGTAAATATAGATATAATTGTCTTTCCACTGTCATATAAGAAACCTGATATTTGATTAAACACGTTGTCTGAAAGTGAATG
>JAICSL010000099.1 GCA_025936955.1 Nitrososphaeraceae archaeon | reverse complement strand
TACGGTATTCTGTAAAGATTCTAGGGAAGAAACTAAATCATCAGCTACCCTTTTATTTTTCTCAGTAAGCTCTTTGGTTGTGTTTGCATCAAGATGCTCTCTTCCATCCTTTGCATGGTCTTGAGCAAGTGTGAGGTTGGAAGGCACGTTTGATTGTACTAGATGTATTTCAGAGGAGATCTGTGTTGTTAGCGCAAGAAAGGATGCACTTTCTCCGCCGGAAAAGGTGTGAGCATATGCTACACGATTGAGTGGATACATCATGCCGCCGAGAGAAATAATTATTGCCAATACTAAAGCACAGAGAGTTGTATTTTTGATCTTGAATCGATCCTTCATATCTTTGGTATATCATATTAATAAAAATAGTTTTTGGTACATCTATCGAAGGTTATCAGCCGCATAATGAAAAGTATTACTTTTCTGATAATATAACATAGCCTTCTCTTAAAAGTCTACTAAAATTGAAAATTACGATTGTTTCTTCTGATAGTATCTAGCATAGTGTATCAAATCTCATTGTCACCAGAATCCTCTAAATACAGAAACAATAGATCGAAAAGAATTAGAGGTCATTAAATATTGAAAAGTCGATATTCTATTTTGTTAGAACAAATTTTATTGTAGGCTTTTTTTATGAGAGGACATTTAAAGTACATGGGATGCTTAAATAATTCTTTCAAGATCTAGATATGTATATTCTTTGTGTGCTTTTTTTTCCTAATATAGTAAATAGCAGATACAATAATGAGAATTACAGAAGCAGGTAGAACATAATAGAAGAGTAATTCCTTGAATGGCATTACAGGAGAAGAACCTACAGCAAAGTCAAAATCAGCAGCCAGTGGTTTTCTGTCATACTTTGGATCTCCAACGATTTTTGCTTCCAAGGTAGCCACATATCTGGCATTATTCTGGAACCTATATGGAAAGGTAATATCACTAAATTCGTAGAATTTATACGGAATTTGAGCAACTATACCGCCGGTATCTTTATCTTTTAGAATTAAAGCGGCATATACATTGTTAATATTAGAATTATTAGAATCAAGTATACTAAAGTTTAATGTAGAGTTTTCTCCGGCAAAAGGAACAAAGGGGAATGTTTGAAATGCTATCTGATAGCTCTCGACACTCTTAGTTACTCCAAAAAAATGAGCATTAGCAGCAACATTATTCCATTGAATATTGATACCAAAATAATGGCTATCAGTATAATTGTTGAGTAATCCAGATTCAACAACAGTAACAATTACGATATAAAATGTCATTATCATTCCAAACATCATAGGTTCAATGATATGCAATAACAATTATACAAATAGGGCTTATTTGTTTATTGTCAAATTTTCTGAAATCCTAAATCTAATAATCATAAAGATACTATTTTAAGCCAATTGCTGCTTTCCTACTAGAGAGTGAAATGGCTGCAATAACTATACCTGCAATACCCGCTCCTATTCCAGTCATCCCCACCATATATGATCTGTCGTTAGAATTCTTGCTGTCCTGTATTGACTTCTGAACATTTGAATTATTTTTAGCCAATATATCTATACTCGCTTTAGTCGAATCAATATCATTTGCGAGTTGGCTAACAACTCCTTGGATTTTTGAGCCAATATTATTATTAGTTCCACTACTACTAATACCACCATCACCACCAGAGATACCTCCAGAATCAGGAAAAGAAAGCTTCTGTGTCCCTTCAACTTCATCTAATGGAATTTCAGCATTCGTGATAGTCTGTCCCTTGATTGTTCCATTTAACATTAGACTATATGATCCGATTCTTGTAGGGATCATTTTTGATTCGTATAATCCTTCCGATTGTTCAGAAGGTACAAAGTCTAACGGTTTTGCGACACTGCCATACTTTGCTACAATACTCATATCAGCCAGGGCATTTATTACTGCAGAAGAATTCCCACCTGCGGTACTATTAACGTCAACGATAGCTTTGTTTAATTGTCCCACTAGTGCAGGCTCATCACTCCAACCTACTTCTATTTTTATGTTGCCGAATTGCTTAGTTATATGAGCAAACGCTGGCCTAATAATATATAATGAAAAAACTACAAATGTAATCAATATAATAAATGTAGTGAGCGTTAAAATGACTGATAAGTCTAATTTCATAACCTTCTCTGATCCAGATATATTTTTTGCTCTCACTCTCAAAAGTTAGTTCGAATTACATATTAATTTTTGTGGTACATTCGTCGAATAAACTAGAAGAATCAAATATTGGAAATTCTATACTGAAATATGACATATAGTATGTTGGGAGTATCCTTTTTCGGAAATCATATTATAAATGGTAATCAGACAAGACATGCTCTGCCCATTACTATTATAGTTCTTGTGGCTTTATCTCTAATTTTTTTGCCATTTGTTCCTAAATCCTTTGCCCACGCATTTGTAGTAAATAGTAATCCTGCTTCCTCTCAATCTTTACCAACACCACCATCAAAAATAGATCTTTATTTTAGTGAACCTGTCGATTTACGTTATAGCAAGCTCTCGGTTTTAGATTCAAATGGGAAGCAGATAGATAACAGGGACTTACACAACATCGGAAACGACCAAACCACACTAACTATAACTCTCCCCTCTGATCTTAAAGATGGTGTATATACAGTCAATAGCAAGGTACTCTCTCAGACCGATGGTCATGTTACTGATAATGCCTTTGTATTTGGTGTGGGCGCAGCAAAGATACCCAATAATACTTCAAATGGATCTGATCGCGCTTCTTTTTCTTCTCAACTGTACATCCCAGATGCAGTTGCTAGATTTCCTGCACTTGTTGGCCAGGTTATGATTGTTGGTTCTGCCTTTGCTACTTTATGGTTGTGGAGACCTATATCAAATATAGCTTGGCTAAAAGAAAGTATCCAGCAGGTAAGGAAAAAGATTGATAAGAGCATGTTATTCTTGACTATAATTGGTTCAGTTATTTTACTACTATCTGACTTTGGTATAATCTATGTTCAAGCAAATTCTGTAAATATAGGAATCACCGAAGCAATTGCAACAAAGTTTGGCAGTATATGGATTATAAGAGTAGCAGAGTCTTTTCTTTTACTTGCAATTTCTCTAGCATTCTACTTCAAGTTACGCAATACAAATGATAGTCCATCTCGCTTAAGTTCGAAGAAACAGAATGTGTGCATACTTATTCTAGGCATTCTAACTCTTCTGACAACCAGTTTAATCGGTCATGGTGCAGCAAATGGTCAATTATTACCAATTACGATTGACTTCATACATAACTTGGCTGCCTCGCTCTGGATTGGCGGCATTATCTATTTGGCCTTTGTTGTTGTTCCCAAAATCAAGTCGGCTAAGCTGCAAGGAGAAATTATGGCATCAATTCTGTCAATTCTTATACCGAGATTCTCCACTATCCCAGTAGTTATTTTGGGAGTGATAGTAGTCACTGGTCCGTTATTATTATATATACTTGAGAATAACCTTGATCTTACATTAGCATCATTATATGGCAAGATATTGATTGTAAAACTTTCTTTAGCTGCAATAATGATTGGGATAGGATCGTACAATCAGATAGTAATTCAGAAACAAGCATCAAGAATTAACATCATAGGAGAGGCAATCACAGCTAACGGATCATCAACTCCTTTTATAAGCAAGATGAATAATACCAATAATAGCAAAGTAGGAAAATGGTGGAGGAGAAAAGAAGAGTCTTATTCTCCTAATGATAATGGTAAGAGTAATAAAAGCAGTAATAAATTTGACTCAGGAAAACAAGAAATAAACCAGCTAATATACAGATTTAGCAAAAGTACAAAGGCTGAAGCGATTGTGGGCCTTGCTTTGCTTGGTGTTGTAGCTATATTGGTGAACACTGGACTTCCCGCAAGCGAATTCCAAAACTATTTACAAAAACAACAACAACAATCAACTGCTGATTTGGCTTTACCGATAAATTCAATTCAGCGTGGATTCAGTTCTGTACAATTTGTAGAAAATGGCAGCAGAATAATCCTTTCAATCGATCCCTTTACAGTAGGTAATAACAATCTCAAAATATCATTCCTTGATTCAAACAGATTGCCAATAGATATAAAATCAGTTCAGCTTGAATTCAGTGAGGTAAGTAAAGGAATAGGACCTATTAAGATAGATTCCAGACAAGTATCAAAGGGAATATTTTTGGCTAATGGTGCTTTTGGCTTACCAGGACATTGGGATGTACAAATTGAGGGTATTCAAAATAAACCTAATTCACCCAATCTTGTTGCGGCATTTGATGGTTTGAATATAAAACCCAGCTTAGATCAGCTCAAATTTAATATTGACGAGTTTAAAATGCCTAGTAATAATAGCCAGCCTCTTTATCCCACGTATGATACTAGAAGAAATGTCATATGGGTAGGAGATACTGCAATAGACAGTGGCAGAATTTTTGAATTTGATTTGAATTCGAGCAAGTATGTTGAACACAAAATTAATGATACAAGTATTGTAACAGTTATGGCTTTAGATCCTAAAACTCAGATATTATGGTTTGCTGATCCATTAATGAAGCACCTTGGACGATATGATCCAAATACACACATAAACGAAGTCTTCAAAATTCCTATTGAAGAATTCCTTCCATCTGGTATCGCAATAGATAATATGGATAATATATGGCTTACATCTGCACGTCCCACTAATGGCACTTTATTGAAGTTTAATCCTCTATCTAAGAATTTTACTACAGTACAACTTCCAACTAAAAATGCTACTACATTAGGTATTAAGATAGACGACATGACAGGTCAGATATGGATTGCAGAAGACGTAGGAAAGCTAGCGGATATAGATCCTGCAAACAACTTTACGATTAGGGAATATGCACCGTTAGGACAGAATAATACATTGAAGAGTCCGACTGCTTTACTAGTAGACCCACTCACGCAAAATATCTATATCTCAGAACATGACGGTCATGCAGTATCGGTTTTCAATCCTTTGCTGAAGACCTTTAAGAGATTTCCTTCGCTTGATAAGAACGGGCTCCCATTCGGAATGGCACTGGACAATTATGGGAATTTATGGGTTGCAGAACACACAATCAATAAAATAGCAGTAATCGATCCCTTAACAGGCATAAACAAAGAGGTCAGCATACCTATGGCAAGTCCTTTTGTACAGTGGATAACATCTGATTCGAAAGGCAATATTTGGTTGGCAGAACAGAAGGGAAATTCTCTTGGCCTGTTAGCATCCAGTGCAAATTCCATACAAACGAGTACAACTCTTACAACGTCACCACAACAGACAAATAATAGTAATAATGTGAAACAATCTAATATTATCAGTAATACTATTACAAGGTTAGGTCTCAGTTATGCTGATATCATAGGACCATCGATAGCAGGCGGAATAATAATAAGTGCTCTCTTCTATGCAAAAAGTATTGTAGACCTAAAGAAAAATATGTTGCATGTAGATAAAAGGAAATTTGCAGATAGTAATAAAAAATAGCAAAAAGAGAGTATTTTAGAATAGACTGTACACTTCCAAAATCTAGGAGAACAGATAATTGGTTTCAGAGAGAGATCATATTAATTTTTCTCATAGTTCAGTTATGAGTTCTGTGTAACTATCCACAACTCTGTCCATAAAGCTATCTTTGTATTTGTGCAGTATTTTCGCTACCCTTTCGCTTGCAGATATCCTATAAAGATTATAGTCTACACCTTGGATAATTAGTATTACTCCTGCATCATTAAGCCTTTTTAAATGCCATGATATTGTAGACGGTGCCTTTTTGATATGATCTCGAATCTCACTGAATGTGCATAACTCATTATCTAGTATGTATTTTATTATATTGCGGTTGACACTATTCCTTACATAACCTATAATTTTTGCATCCTCTTGTGGAATATTGACGGTATAATATCTAGTACTTTTGTTATTCTTCTGCCGATCAACATTTATCATATTTAATTTCTCAAGAGCTGAAATATGATAAGTCATTACACCATTTGAAAATTTTGTCGTTCGTAAAAGTTCTCTATGCCTAATGCCAGGAGTACATTCTATTTGTCGTAAAAGTGTTCTTTTTGTAGGATCAATAAATTCATTATTCGCGTTTGATCGATGTGATAGATTTGCTATCATTATTTGTTATTCACTCTGACTTTGAATACTCCCATACCAAATAAGGTGAGCATGGCTAAAAGGATAATATGCGGCAGC
This sequence comes from Nitrososphaeraceae archaeon, assembly GCA_025936955.1. GTDB lineage: Archaea > Thermoproteota > Nitrososphaeria > Nitrososphaerales > Nitrososphaeraceae > JAICSL01. The sequence goes on along the minus strand of JAICSL010000099.1, from coordinate 263 downwards.
TCTATATGAACTACTGGGCTTACGATTCACAATATTACGTGTAGTTGCCCTTTCCAATTGCCTACTCCTATAAGTGATCATTTGGTTAATTTATGGTCCCTGGTCTAATAACAACAGGTATGACAATAATCTGTAACCATTGATATTTCCTCTTCCTCTAAATGTAGCCAGCTTGTGCGAGCTATCAATCTCTATTGTGTTAGCGTTTATATCTCAGAGAATACTAACTAACATTCTATGTATGCTAAAAAAATGTTGCTGAT
>JAICSL010000188.1 GCA_025936955.1 Nitrososphaeraceae archaeon | reverse complement strand
TTTATATTTATAATAAATGTAAAATTAATAGACGTGATCCTTTCTAGACCCTGTAAAACCTCAATTCAATACTTAGATACATTTAATATTCAAAGACACTCTTATAAGTATGTCATGTATTTCTTAACTATGGCCTCATCCTCTAATACTACGCTGCTCAAACAAGAGGAGAAAAACTCCTTAACATTAAAAGATATTGCCCCTAAGTGGGCGCTCAGACTGAGTAAACTTGAACGTAAATTTCCTCTCCCCATGTCATTAACATGGATCAGGTACTGTTATGACCTAGACCATCCTTCAAAATGTGTTGTTGGAGAAGCGTATGGTAATTCTCATTCATATCAAAAAGAATGTACAGAGTGTGACAGGTTGGGCTGGGAATTTGGGGGATCTTTTCTCGCCCGTTCAAAATCGGGGTTGCAAAAAAATTCTGATGCTTTTGTCCACCACTGGAATGAAAAACATAGACCATAGTTAAGAGTCTGTTAATATAATTATTCGGGTCGTATCTTCCTCTGATCTTACTCGATGTATGTTCCTCCAAAGTAAATTGTCACAATAATCCAGACAATAACTAATCAAGCCAAATGACAAAAAGTGACTATATGGCAAGCAAGACAAAAGGTAGTATCTTCAATGTTAACTTCCCATTTACTTCTCCAACTGCTTCAAGATCCACTTATTATAAAAAAAATCTAAAATGGAACCTGATCTGCTCACAAGTAGTTTTATGGATATAGTTATAAACTTTGAAATTCATCCATACTTATGTCACAAACAGTTGACGAAAATTCTAAGGAAGGTCCTAATCAATGGGCAGAACTTATGGTTCAACTTTTCGACCGTTTAACTGGAAAAGAGGCAGAGATCTCTTATGATTTTCAAAATCTGCAGATAGATCTGCCAAAAGCTGTGGGACCTAAGGGTCAAGAGCTTGGGAGTGCGAAATGGACTATCAACGGGAGGCTAGTAATAACAGCTGAAACACACACCAAGAATCTGAAATAATATAGAAAAGTATGAGCCATTTGATAGATCTAATGACTCTGGGTTAATTTGAGATTATAAATAACAGAGGCTATGCAGATAAGTTGAAACAGTTTAGAGGAAGTACAACAAATGAATAAATTATCATCTCCTACCTTAGTTATGACATGAGTAATTGCTTTACTCGAAATTGTAAGATGATATTATAGATTCGTTAGCCTGTTTGTAGTAGTCACCTCCCACTTCTGTTAGCGGGAGATCTCTGCTGAATTTGTCACAATATTGTATACTACCTTGATCCTGCCCAGTCTGTAATTACGAGATGAGATTATAACCTGCTATGCACCTGATATCTTGTGATGACATAGCGAACAATTACTATACTTCGATCACCTAAAAGAACTAGCATTGCCAGTTACTCTACGCTTAGTCTGCATCCATCATAGAACTAGCCAGACTCATCTATGCACAGAATAGACTCTGCAGCCTTTTGATCTTTCTTCCTTTATGACATCGACATTTATTAATAATAAGAAAGGTATTACTAGATATTTTTTGTAACTATGATTAGCTTTGATCCTACAAATTATTTAAATATTAAAACTGTATATAGATACAAATTGCCAGTTTTTCTTGATGTCCATAAGGTGCCTTTGAGCGAAGATCATCTTAAAGAGCTCTGCATATCCCCGCGGGATGAATTTGGTGTTTCTCATGTAAATTTATTCTACAATAAAGAAGCCAATGTATGTTTTTGTCTACTTGACGCTCCTGACATAATTGCAGTGGAAAATCATCACGATAAAGCAGGTGTGAAATGTGAATGGATAACAGAGGTTTCACTCGCCAGGTCATTGCCTCCAGCAAATACTGAGGCTTTATAAGACAATAAATAAAATTACTTAATTTTATCCAATTATTGCATACTTAAATAGTTAAACGCTCCCATATATTACAGAAGCTAAAGTGGCCAGCTTCAACGATATTCAAATCATTTCCCAACCTCAGGATATATCCAGCTTATCTTTTGAACTTATTTCAGGAGTTAAAGAAGCAATAGATTGTTGTTTTGACCAAAAAGGGTTATTATTTATCCTGGAAAATAAGCTTTTGTACGAAGCAATTATCTCCGTTAGGAATAGCGGGTCCATTAGATCGAGACTTGTAACTGAAATAACTCAAGAGAATACGTATTTTTGCAATTTAATGATGAAAAATGGTGGCAACGTTTTTCATAGTGATAAAGTAAACGGCAATTTCTTAATAATAGATGAAAAAAAATATTTATGTTATCTCACCAACGACGAAGAAAATAAGGATCAAAATATAGCTCAAGTAATGTATACTAAAACTAAATCATTCGTTAATACACAGCAATACCTGTTTGATTGCTTATGCTCTAAGGGAATTCCTGCTAGGGAGAAAATAAGAGAACTTGTTAGAGGTATAAGGGGAGATTTCATAGACAATATAGAGGATCCTTCCGAGATACATAAAATTGAATCAGATGTCTTGAAATCTGCAACCTATGAAATACTTTTACTTTATTCAACAATCAATTCCTTTTACAGAGAGGAATATAATGGAATCTTGAATCTGTTGTGGGACGCATCAGAACGTGGTGTGTCGATCAAGATATTAATACAAACTGACGATGATACTGCGGCTGAAACAATACAGAAAAAAGTTAGACAGAATAGGCTACCAATAAATATCCAATATATCAGAAAGCCATTGCAAACCAAAATCACGACATTAGTTGTAGACCAAACTATTTCACTGGCAATAGAAATTAATGATGATACAAAAAAAACCTTTGAAGAATCTACGGGCATTGCCATTTATTCAAATAACGAATCAACCGTTTCCTCTTGTCTTTCTATCTTTGAAACTCTTTGGATACAATCTGAATTTGATAAACAGAATAAAGTCAAACGAGCATATTTTCAAATGTTCAAGGACTTTAAGCTCAAAGACGAAGTCTATTCCCGACGTTGGACATCTGAAGCAAAGAAAACAAAAGAAAAACATAATTCTTAGATAAATTTGAAGAACGTTTTCTTCTAATCTAAGTTTCTAAATAGAAAGCAATCGTGTTTTCTTCCTTGTTGCATTTGAATGGAAAGTTGTAGTCCTTGATTTAGGATTTTTCTTCATTGCCGTCAATTTATAACAATCTTGTTTTTGATGCACAAGGTAATAACAAATTATCTTAAACCTGCTCCAAACCCTTTTGATAATAAATTATGGCTAAAGGTTTGTTTTTACGTCCTAATAGCAATCTTTACGCTGTATTGGTCTGTTAGATTGTTATGCAAGACTCAGAATGTAAACCAGAAATGAGGAGGTAAGATACTGGTAAAAAAGATGTTCAAACCAACATTTTTTGTATTGTCTATACAATTATCCGATAAATCGAGAAGCAATTTCAATTATCCGAATGTGGAATAACAGCTATAACAACAAAATCAGCAGTGGAAATAAAAGTATTCTTTTCTGTACTAAATAATGGTATCCTAACAATTTGAGGATCCATCGAATCAAGTTTAATCACTGTACTACTGCCTATTTGTATATTTTTTATGAAAGATAATGGGTTTATATTATTTGTAAGTGAAGTAGCATTCTCTATTCCTGTTGGTTGCAACGCAAAATTTGCAGGACTTAATACATTCGTTAGAGTATTATTAATGTTGTATGTATTGCTATTATTTACAAATTTGTCTGACTGTGCAAATGCCATCGTTGTTAAATTCTGAAGACTCATCGGTACTCTCAATACCATTACTGTAACTGATCTGGGTGAGCTTGTATTTTGTTGGAATATTACCGGGTCCGTATGCCTAAGAATTATCGATACTTCATTGTTTGGTAGAAGGTTTATTCCCGTAACTTTAATTCCCTTTATCATGCTTAAACCCGTAGCGCCAAACACAGAGGATCCATTTACAATATCATTTGCGAAATTCAGCGAACCAAGTTTTAATCCCTCGGGATTGGCGGTATAATCTCCCAAAGATCTCTGTCCTAAAGCTGGAAGTATAGAATATAATGCTGAAAAAAGAAGAAGCATCGTGACTAAAATTGATAGATAGACCTTTGTTAAATGTGCTTTCATTTCTTGGTGGCTCATGTTACCATTATGCACTAGACCACTTTATAAGCTATTTTCATCCTTTTACCATTTTCTAACACGTTGATTAGACACGACTCGGTTCACATCCTATTATTTAGACCCATATCTGAGTTGGGTGATAATTAACATCATTTTTCCTAGGGACAATTGTTTCCTCGCGTGATGAAATTCACAATAATATTGTAATTTATGCGTATAATATTTGACAGTGATCAGATATAAATAATAAACTATGATGAATGTGACAGTATATCGAAAATCTTATATAAGTTAGAGATGAATTAATAGTGTGTCTTCTACAATGTATGCTACTGATACAGAAGATGTTCTTCCACTAGTAATGAATTTTGTT
>JAICSL010000016.1 GCA_025936955.1 Nitrososphaeraceae archaeon | reverse complement strand
CATTAAGCGCAACCATCAACCCACCACCTACAACAACCATCAATATCGTCAAAATAGATCTGGCTTTTCTCTCCCTTAGGGCATCAAAAGAAAGGATGAATATTTGTTTGAGGTTTCCGTAATTATGCTTTTTTGGTGCTCTTCTATGAATTATGGAAAAAGGAGATTTGTATTTTGGATTCGAATAGTTTACCTTTTTCCCTCTTACATCACTGACATCTTCTTTAACGCCCAACCTTATTACTTGTCTCCCAGATTAGATATAGTTGTCTATCCCTTGATATATGTTGACCACAAATCATAGATTGGCAGGTTCAAAACAATGTGTTCTCATATTCTTTTTTATCAACTTAGCTATGGAATACATTCTCAGGACTTCTTTACTTCTTTTCTTTATTCTTATAACATGACTTTTTTTAATTGGCAAAAGTATGACTTCATTAGTGTTTATCTGTCGGGAGATGGAATTCTGTCTATACATCATATGTTTTTTTAATCGGTCAGTGTAATTGTCAATTTTTATTAGTTTTTTAGAGGCCAGATACTTACTTTGAAGAGCATGTCAATTTGAGCAAAAGTAGTTAGGCTACACTGGTATACCCGATGAATTTAATTTCCTAAAGGCTTTAATCTATCTGTTTAGATTAGACTTTATTTATGAAGTCTACTACTATGTATCTTACCTTCACTACAAAAAGAAAACATGCCTTCATTAATATAACTCAGGATGTTAGAAAAGTTGTCGAAGAAAGCAAAATTAGTGAGGGTATTTGTTTAGTAAATGCAATGCATATTACAGCAAGCGTTTTTATAAATGATGATGAAAGGGGTTTACATGAGGATTTTGAAAAGTGGCTAGAAGATCTAGCACCTCACAGTCCTACTGAACATTATAAACATAACGATACGGGCGAAGATAACGCTGATGCTCACCTAAAACGTCAGATTATGGGACGAGAGGTTATCGTAGCTATTACTAATGCAAAACTTGACTTTGGACCATGGGAGCAGATATTTTATGGTGAATTTGATGGACAGAGGAATAAGAGAGTATTGGTGAAAGTAATCGGAGAATAATATAATACATAGAATTAATTAATATTCTTTTCATCATATAAAAAGCAATCAACAGATCAGTAGTATGAAGCAACAAATCCAACAAATCCCGTCTTCTGTGATCTTATATTCTCTCATTAGTTTACTATTATTGCATTATCATAAACCAAAAAAATGACGTTTCTAGAATAAATAATGATATCAATTTTACTCATGTATATTGATCTATTATGAATCCAATCGATGTCTTCTCTGTTTAAAGTAGAAATCATTAACTTTCCAAGAGATCTTAATTCTAATTCTCGCATTGTAGAATTCCAATTTTTTTATCTATCTATTTCATCGCATAATATCTCGTATTGATATATAAACGAGTTACAATTATGTAAATAATTTTATTTGCTTAAAGTTGTATTATCTTTATTAATTATTTACCTGAACACCAACCTAGGAGGAAATTAGTTGCAGACTTAATATCTTTAAAAATTCTGTCTTCATTAATTACAGCTTTGAAATCCTGGACTTTTAGGGGACTATTGTTTAGCACTACAACACACTGAATTCCTGCTTTGTTTGCGGCTTCAATTCCTAACGGTGCATTCTCCACAACGAGTGCCTGTGAAGGAGATATTTTCATTATATCTAACGCAGATAAAAAAGAGCAGGGGTCTGGTTTGCCTTTTTCGCTGTCATCAGCTGTAATCAGAGTATCAAAAAGATCTTTTTCTTTTCCCAAAGACTTTTCAAGCAGAATTTCAACATCATTTCTTGCAGATCCGCTTACTACCGCCATTCTGCATTCATTATTGTCTAATTTCAAGATTAGGTTCCTAACCTCTATGTATGCATTAGGAGGCGAAGACTGCATCATATCTCTGAAGACTCTATCTTTTGTTTCACAAACTTGATCAACCCTCTGTTGATTACCGTTAATGTACCCCGTACCATAATTTTTCAATTCAAAAATCCGTTTTACTAGATCGACACCGCGCATACCTTCTAACAAATAAACGGTTCTTTCTTCTGCATCTATATCACATACTTCTTTAAAGGCGGTCTTCCAAGCCCTATAATGACTAGGCATAGAATCTACCAATACGCCATCAGAATCAAAAAGAACGGCTTTCATGCATAAATGGTATTATAGTTACTAATTAGAACTCATCGATCCTTACGAATTTGTTTTTGCTAAAATATGGAAAGTTATTACAGGTTCTTTTATAGAAACCCTATAATTCATCGTCATTTCTTTGTATTGGGTACATGCACAATATTAAATGGAAACTTGAGGGAGACTACTTTGAGGGTTGTAATTGTGATTCAATATGTCCGTGCATATTCAAAGGTGATCCTGATGAAGGCTCCTGCTATGTAACTGTTGCATGGCATATTCAAAATGGTAAATATGATAAAGTTAGCCTTGATGGTCTTAATGTAGTAGCATTATTTCATACACCTGGTAATATGTTGACAGGTCCCAAATGGAACGCAGCATTGTATATAGACGAAAAAGCAAATAAAGAGCAAACGGATTCTCTTACTACAATATTTTCTGGAAGAGCGGGAGGTTTTTTTTCCGCAGCTGCTAACCTAATTGGTAACATATTGGGTATAAAATCAGTTCCAATTGAGTTTGATATAGATGGAAAGCTTCGTAAATTACGAATAAAAGATTTATTAGAACTTCAAATAGAAGGAGTGATAGGTGCAGACCCTAATCAAGAAGCACTCATAGTTAACCCTGCATTCTCTGCTGTTCCCGGTTCTAACCTTGTAGTTGCACAATCAAACAAATATGCCTATCATGATCATGGGATGCAATGGGACAGTTCTGGGAAGAATGGTTTCTACTGCAGGTTTAGTTACTCACCTTAACTCTAATCAGTAAGAGTATAGAGGTAATATATCGGTCATAAACCAAAAGACGCTCAACGAACTCCATTCGTTGCTGGAACTCTAGTCTTTGATCAAGTGGAATTATTAGATGTTGTAGGATCCTTTGAGTTTTATTCTGTGACTCATATAAGTAAGAAATGTGAGAGATTATGAATAACTCGGGCAATAATCAGAGAAGTAAAATAGATGAGACGCAGCCATGTTAAGTTATTATTTTTTCATCCTAATTTTAAAACGGTTTCGTAGACAGCTATCAGTGGATACTTTGTTTGTTTATTCCCCGGGTTGTTACTACTAATTGTGTTACTGGTATTAATAATATCACCACTGGACTTGCTATTGTAACCTAAAGATATCAATAAGAGATAATAACCAGGGTCTTTTACATTGACCAAGAATTTATTTACTCCTAAAACAGGTTCCTTTAATGTGTTACTATAGTTTAGCGAGAACTGGATTGGCTTGCTTCCAACAGTTTTGATTTCGCCCAGAGTACCATTTACATTTACATCGGCCTTAATAATCTGTCCTCTAAACGCCGTTGCTGATGGAATGGTTCCCCCTGAAATGCTTACTCCTAACGATTCGTTTGGCTTTACATTTATTGTATTCAACGCTACTGTAGCGCTAGTTCCGCTTGAAAAGTTGCCAAGAGAAAAGTCTTTCAGTAGTATACCCATTAATGGAGCAGATTTTATGACAATAGAGCTTAAACGGCCTTCAGTTTGGCTCAGGTAAGTCTCATTTTTTAATAGCCTTATTCCCGGGATCGTAATACCGGTTCTACTACTATTAGGATGTCCACTGCTCATATAATCAATTATACAATTACAATGACCCCCTGCTTCTACCGTTTGGCCATAAGCCGATTGTAACGATGACACTGGAAGTGGTAACGATACAGATGGTGACATTTGGGTTATTATGAGCAATAATATTAAAGAAAACGGCAGGACCATTTTAAAAGACACAGTTTTTGTGTACGCGTCAAGCTGGGAAAGATCACTATTGATATCATAATCATAGCCTGCTGAATTTTTTAAGTTAATGGTGTCTTGCCTTTTCATAGTACTTACATGATAATTCTACACGTCAGGTATAAATTTACTTGGTTATAGATTCAAATTATTGCTTTAGCAATAAACTCGTATTGGCTCGTAAGATAAATTGGATATAGTCTAAGAGTAATTATTTACAAATATTTGAGATAAGCTATTTGCTCAAAAATAAACTACAAGGATAGTTGGGATAACTATCTCTGCTTACACAAACGCAATTAAAATGATATAAATTTGCAAGTTTATGTTATTTTGAGATCAAGTATAAAACTAGAAATAATATTTCAAACCGGTTTTGATGTAGCGTAGTTTACATACATTCTCTACCTCACTCTACTACTGATAGTACTACTGATAGAACGTTAAAGGTACGTCGCCATTAGTAGAAACACTAATCCACTGGAACAATCCTATATATTAATCCACGTCCAAGTGAAATAACGTAGAGGTAGCCATCCGGTCCGATAACCATATCAGAGATTCCTCCAAAATTTGATCCAAATATTATCCCTTTTGTCTCATCATCTGTGTCAGCCACTTTATCTTCAAGAGGTCCATTTAGCGCTAGACCTGTTCTATTCTCATTAAGTTTAAAATGATAAATTATTCCATCATGTATGTTAGATACAAAAATATCGTTTTGGTATTGTTTTCCAAACTTATCCGACTTAAAAAATAGAATTTTTGTAGGGCCAACAGTATGGAACCATGAAAATTCCGGATCATGATATTTTCCTTTCCCATCAAAAGTGACTAAACTAGAATAATCAATGTCAGGTAAAGGTTTTCCTTGTACGCGCAGCCATCCACTATTGAAACCAGGCTCTACAATATTAATTTCATCGTTAGTCCCAGCACCATTTTCTGTATCCCACAGCTTGCCTGTTATACGATCAAAATCAAGTCCAAAGCTGTTTCTTACACCATATGCAAAGTATTTGTTTGAGGGACTATTCGCACCAATGACACCGTTACCTACTGGTTTACCGTCTTGGGTAATCCTAAGTATGCCACCTGTTCCATCCGGTGGACCTCCATCTTCAATGTTCTGTGCCTGACTATTATGACCATCAACATCACCTATGGGGATGTATAAGTTATTGTCTGGACCTATTATTATTGCACCGCCGTTGTGTCTTGGCCCAGGTGTAGCCGGCAGGTCCAACAGAAGTTTTGGATTAACCAAACTATTATTTGCAAATTCATATCTATATAATCGATTTGCTACCAATAATTGATCGCTAGCATTCGTACTATTCGCTCTCATAGGATTTGTCATACTATTTATTTTTTCTGTAAAATACAAGAAAACAAAAGTATGATTAGTATCTTTACTATTTTTGTTTTTTGAAATGGCAATTCCTAGCATACCTCTTTCTACTTCCGATGCAACATTAACTTTGAGGATAGGTTTTGCTAATATGTTGCCATTTACTATCCTGTTTACAGTACCTTTTGCTTTTTCCAAAACCAATATGTCATTTGGACCTAAAAACGCCATCGTGGTTGGAAGTTGAAGACCTTTAAAGACTGTCTCTACTCTAAGTTTAGTATCATTAATTACAGGACTCCCCTGGTTATGAGCAAATAACGCTCCAGGTATTTCCATCTCACGTGCTAATGGATTATTATTGTTTTGGGCATAAACAGCAAATCCATCAATTTGTATAAGAATTGCAGTAACCAAGGCTAAGATCGAGAGAACAAATAGAATTAAACCCGATACCAAAAAACTCGGCTTAAAAGCGTTCATTAATGTCCATCGGTAATTCATGGATATTTATTCATTATCGACTGCTATTGTTACCTATATTCATGTATTCGATTTACTATGTTAAATAAGCCTGGATTTATTAGAGTTTCTCATAATAGTGCAATTGTTAATGAAATCCAATCTCGCTATATCAACTTTATACTTCATTTTTGATAGAAGAATTATTCGCTGCTTCCTGCTTTCTGCGTTTTCATTAAAGTTATCTTTGTGTTACTCTTATATTTTGCATACTACTGATGCCAAAATAAACGATTCTGCAAACTGATAGAAAATTGTTATTAGGATAATTAGTATGCTGAATAATACAAGCATGTCTAGTAATATTTAATAAAATTACGTGATCATGTTTCGAGTTAAAAGATCACGTTTTGTATATAAGAATGCTATTTTCATCCCGTTAGTCGGTTTTCTTATGGTTTGCGTTCATTCGGAATGCTTTTCAGATGTTTTTTGCAACCGATTTTGTGCGTTTAGAGAAAACTGGATCTTATAGAGGAAGGCTTCTAACTGTATTTATAAAATATTTCCGTCATCTCTTGTCAATCAATCTTTTCTTAACTCTTATACTTTTCTGTATGTCTGTTACCTGTTTTTGTAACTGCTTTACCTCCGATTGAAGTTGTTTTATTGATTCAAATTGTTTTTTTGCATCCTTGCCTTGCTTTTGTATAATAGGGTGAAGCATTGATCTAATTTTATTAGTTTGGTCAGTCTCAATAGTTTTTTTTATCTTCTTGAATATTCCATACTGATGTTTTAATATTAATTTTGTTTCATGTGATACTGCGGCTGTGCCTTCCTCTATGTTTTTTATCCTCTGTTCAGACGATATTGCTCTACTCCATAACGTATCAAAAATATAATGCCTATGATGTTGTTCAATTTCCTTTACATTACTGTATATGATTTGAGAAGCTGGCTTTCCTTTCTCATGTAAGGTCGCAGGGGCAATGTATTCTGTTTCATTTACATAAAAGTTTCCCCGAAGACCATCTATATGGCGAAGCTCGTAAACCATTTTTGTTAACTCTTTACAATATCCAATGTTATTCTCAGTAATTTCAGTAACATATCTTAATCTGACACCTCTTTTCTTAGCACCAAGAAAAGCCTCTTTCAGTTGCCCAGTTTCAATTGCTAAAGAAGGTCTACTGGAATCTACGCACGCATCGATTTGAGCCTTGGAATTAGAGACAAACCGTAACACTCGGTTTACTACATCCTGCTCACCAATCACCATCTCAGTTAAAGTGGCGATTCTATCTGTTGATGATGATCCTGTTGTAATCATTGAATCGGTTCAAACCATCAATTAAGTTAGTAAATATAAAATATTAACGGTGTTACTTACTTATTACTTGTACGTTTCCTAATCATTGCTATTATTTAATAGAATAATATTTCTTAAATTCATAAGTCAATTAGATTTAAACTACGGTCAACAAGTACAAAAAGTACCATTTAGTCAATCAAGGATTATACCTTTCTAAATATTGTGCAGTAGATAAGGGAGGAGACAATGCTTGAGGCAGAAATGATTGCTATTTCTATATAAACAGACTTTCAGAAACTACCCCAGTAAATTCTGCTCTAAGTACATCTGAGTGTAGCCCATCGTCCAGTATGCTCCAAATTACATCATAGGATATAATTAATGACTCCAGTATAGAGCAGAGACATCAATGTGTTTTAGAATATAATATATTTCCTACAATACCCAATATTCGGTCTTTTATTCAGTGTTTGAACGTAACTACTCATGGAAGAACATATAGTCGTAACTATAGATAAGATTAATGAACAATTGTGATTGAATATACGATTAGTGATCCTTTTTTCAAGGCAATAATCAACGAATCCAAATTAGCAAGACTTGCAACAGTCGATTCAGAATGCATGCCATACTTGATACCAGTTGTATTTGTTTTTGATAATGATTCTGGCTCTTTCTTTTTACCTATTGACGAGAAGACTAAGCGATCTAGGCCTGAGAGTCTAAAAAGGGTAAAAAATATACAACAAAATCCGAACGTGGCACTCTTAATTGATAAATATAATGAAGACTGGAGAAAACTGTTTTTTATTATGATTCGAGGAAGGGCTTCAATAATTGGAGGTGATAAATTAGAATCCAATGGTCCATCCTTATCACAAAAAGCTCACAAATTACTTTATCATAAATATCCTCAATATCAAAAAATAGGTATTGGGGAATTTGTTATTATGATAATAGCGCAAAAAATAATAACTTGGAATATGAAAAATTGATTGATTGATTGACAATCAATTACGTTACGTTGCTTCATTCTTTTTTTTATTGTCTAGCAAACTTAGAAAGCTCTTTTGTTACCTCAACCATCTTTTCAATATTTCTACCTATCGGCAAAAAGTTATATCCAAATATTATGTGATTTATGCCCATTTGTTTTATTTTCTGTACATCTTCACCTGCTTGATCAATTGTTCCAGTTAGCGGAAATCTTTGAGCTTGATTTGTTGTAGACTGAGTTTTTGATTCAAATATGTTAGGATAAGTTAAAAGAATTATGTCAAAATCTTTTGGATCTTTGTTTGCTTGATTTGCACTTTCTTTTATGGTTTTTATAGTATTATCAAGATATTCAAGCGGTCCTACAATAAGACCTAGCCAGCCTTTTGCATCGAAATTTATAATTCTTGCAAATATATTGGGACTAAACCCTCCAATATAAATGGGAGGATGTGGTTTCTGAATTGGTTTTGGCCCTATTTTTGAAGCAGGTATATTGTAAAACTTACCTTTAAACTCAACGACATCGTCTGTCCATATTCTTTTAAGTGCTTGAATAAATTCATCTGCCCTTTTTCCTCTATCTCTAAAGGGGATATTAGATGCATGGTATTCGTCTTTAGACCAGCCAATACCAAGGCCGCAAATAGCTCTACCTTCTGATAAAACGTCGAGTGTTGCAAATCTTCTTGCTAATGTCACAGGATTATGGAAGAGTATATCTATTACGGACGTACCCAAGGCAATCTTTTTAGTCTTTGCAGCTACATAGGTGAGTGTTTCTAGTGGGTCCAGCATAATTTCATACTCAATAGGAAGGGTCCCATCTGGTGTGGCAGGATATGGCGTCTGTGGATTTATCGGCCAGAGAAGTCTTTCGAAGACCCATAGAGAATCAAAACCTTCTTCTTCAGCTAAATTTGCCATTCGCAGTATATTTTCTCTAGTAGCCTGCTGTCCTGCCTGAGGTAGCGTAATACCTATTTTCAACTTAATTTCAAATTCTGTTACCTCTATTAAAAGATACTATCATGAATATACAAAGTAATTAAGAGAATTGATGTTATATATGACTAGATGAGCTTTGTAATAATATATTCACTTTAATTTTAGGATAAATCCTGCGTTTTAAAGTTTATTAATTTGTTAAATCTTTTATTTAACATACAGTTACACCTTCATAAGAGGTTCACATTACATGGTACCATGATGGTTAAACTCAGTTTATCATCACATAAATATCTTGGAAAATGAGATAACAGGTAAGCCAGATCTACACTATATTAATAGGATATCTTGAATCAAGTTATATTGATACCAATCCAAAAAAATGATGAAGAGGAGTAATAGCTAAATTTACCAATACGGAACATCATCTCCAAATACTGATAATACTCTATTCAAGAATTGCCTATCGTTGTAGCAATCCTTACGACCTTAAGGATCCCTTTTAAATTGTTTCTCATCAAGTAGCAATGAAAATCAAAGTATTCTATTCATAACCTTACTAGCAAAGGTATCTAATGCTTCAAGTACTCTGGCTGGCTCTAAATCCACTATAAGATATTGGATTCCAACTTGTTCTAATCTCTCTATTTGCCTTGATATATCTTCTGGTGTTCCATAAATTACAAACTCTTTGATTTGTTCTTCTGGGAATCCTCCAAAAGACTGTTTTACCCTATCCTTTGCCGTTTCCTCGTTGTCATCTACTACGATAGCACCAAGTTTGGTCTTCAAGATTGAATCATAGTCTCTACCTACGCTTTTGCAATGCTCTTTTAAAATCTCGAGTTTCTTTCTTACTGTTTCCGGAGAACCAAATAGATTACATGCATCAGCATATGTTGCTACAATTCTTAGAGTTTTTCTCTCGCCACTCCCTCCAATCAGGATAGGTGGGGATGGCTTCTGTACGGGTTTAGGATTACAGTATGCATTACTAATTTGGTAGTACCTTCCATTGAAGGAAGCATGAGGCTCCTCAGTCCACATTTTACGTATTATTTGTATACCCTCTTCCAGCCTGAGAAATCTTTCTTGAGTAGAGGGAAAACTAATACCATATGATAAGGATTCTTGGTCATTCCAGCCAGCACCTATTCCCATAAACAACCTTCCTTTACTTAACACGTCAAGAGTAGCTGCTACTTTTGCCAAAATTGATGGATATCTGTATATTATTCCAGTTACAAGCGTTCCCAGCTTTATTTTTGTGGTTATTCCTGCAAGAAAAGAAATTACAGCCCAACCTTCTAACATAGGCTCTTCTGGCCTTCCCACAAATTGAATCTGATGAAAATGATCCATCACCCAGAACGAGTCAAACCCACTGTTCTCTGCCTTCGTAACAAGCTTATTCAAGGAGTCGCTAATCTGAGAGATATTATTATCTTGGCTATTATAGTCGAAACTAAAATTGGGGTGCTGTAGTCCAAATTTCATGATGGGATATATTAAGTTATATACAATAATAAACCCAGTGGTATATCAATGGTTGATTCTGTAATATTCTATAAGACGACGAGAATGCAAGGAGTTGAGATAGATGAGATATTCTGGTTTCAGTCAAGGTAAAGCATATTAAAGTACTAATCGGACAGTTTTAATTGCGGGAAGTATTCTACTGTATTGTAGAATATATTATGAGAAGTTTTGTATATCTCATCCCTTAAAATCTCTACACCTTGTCCTTACACTGGATTCATTTAGTCAAAGGTCCGTCTACTGTTTTTGTACAAGGAGTTGGTAAAGTTTTAGGAAAGGATGTTTCGAACAGTAAAGTTTCTGTACGTGCTGGTAAGATTTTGCCTTTTGAGATTGATTGTAGTTGTAAAATCAGTATCGAAGGGGGAGTAATTTGGCTAGGTCATAATATATCTACCGGCACCTCGATGTGGAATGATATTATTCAAAAGACTCTTCGTGACAGAGTTCAAAAAACAATACTGATACTAGGTGATAATGATACAGGCAAATCTACTCTTTCGGTATATCTTCTAAATGAATCGTTAAACCGTGGTTTTGGCCCTTGTTGTGTAATAGACGCTGATATAGGGCAAGGAGATATAGCACCACCAAACACTGTTGGTGGAGCAATCATAAACAAACCGATAATTGATCTGCGAGATGTCGATGGACAATTGTTTGAATTTGTAGGGAGTACTAGTCCAATTGGATTTGAACAGATTGTTATCAAATCCATTAAAAGTATTTTAAAACATTTTAGATCTTCTTGTGGCATTTGTATAATCAATACTGACGGCTATATTCTAAACAAGGGTATTGATTACAAGACTAAAATGGTCGAAGAGTTGAGGCCCGATTTGGTAGTATGTCTTGGACATGCTTCAATATGTGAAAGCCTAAGAGAGAGGTTCATTTCAACTACTCAAGTAATGTGTGGTAATTCTCCTAGCAATACTTTAAAATCCAAGACTGAGAGAAGCAGACGAAGATTGAATCAATATCTACGATATTTACCAAGAGAAGATAACACAAAAAGCAATATTATTTCTAAGAATTTGCAGCAAGTCAAGTTTATGTTTAAAGCGAAGTGGTATTATAAAGTACGCAAAACAAGAAATAATGTATTTCATTTTGAAAACAAAATAAATAGTTTACAAATAAAACCAAGAGAACTTAGAAACATGTTCGTGGCCTTGGGTTCAGATCGTAAAAATATTTTAGGATTTGGCATTATAGAGAATATTTCTTATCGCAGGATATATATCAAATTAAATGTGCATAACTTTAATAAAATATATCTTAGTAAATCGGGACTAAGTCAACATAATAGAGTTGAATATAGAATAACGAATTGATCTATACTGAATAGCTGCTATGCCTCCTGCTGAGTATATAATTTTGGTATTAAATATTTATAATACTTAAAAATCAAGGGAATGTGGTTCGAAAACGATATCTGAACTTGGAATCTATATAGCATAGAGGGCATATATTTATGAAATCTTCATAATTGATAGCCTGCAAGAACAATGGGATAGTCCGTATTGCTCCGTGAACCATGCCAAACAATCAGCATTCTGGAACGTCCAGAAAATGCGTTGGATAAGAGGACGCTAATTCATGTGAAACGGTTTTCAGATATGTTCTAGGAGAATCTTCAAAGTAATTACTAGGATCCAAAACCGATGTTAATGATTCATTTTGTCATATGATAATGTGCATCCTTGACACTTTAGTTTCATTTCAAAATATCCATTCTGTCCCTGCAAATTTTGTACTTCATTAAGCAGAGCCAGTGGATAACCAATTTTTCCAGCTCTCGGGCTAATATTCACAATTGTTCCAGATTTCTGTGTCCTCTTGATTGGAAGAACTTCTTGAATTGTTCTTATCAAACAACTATTGGTTTCATATGGTGATCTTATCCCATCTATTGCGAAGTCTTCGAAGGCACCATTAACCATAGCCTGTGTTGTTTATCAGGACTTCAATCTGGCCTGTTTCGGTCGATAATGCTTCTATTGAGCTCCAGAATTAGATATCAGCTGTAACATCAAGCTATTTAATATGAATAGGCAAGTTTTCTATAGAGGCAATTAATTTTATATTTTCACTTCTGTTTACATCCCTCATCATAGCGTAAGTAAGGAAAACATTCCTCGCAGAGATAAAGATGTTTCATATCCTATTCCACTTGAGCTGCCTATAATAACAGCGACCTATTGTTTATGTAATAAGTCATTTAGATTGATTCATCCATAATTCCATTATACTAGTTACGTGAACAAGTGATCAAAGGGCCACTTAGAATATTAGGCCAAAATTACTCTGTATTCCTGAAAAACTAATTAGGATTTTACTTGCAGAGATCCTATAATATTATTATAAAAAAATGCGTCTACGTTAAGATAACGCATCTTCTGTTTTGACTTTAGCCTTGTTAAGTGTTTCAGAGCTTGGTTTTCCTTCGGCATGATTTTTCTCTGTCT
This sequence comes from Nitrososphaeraceae archaeon, assembly GCA_025936955.1. Lineage (GTDB taxonomy): Archaea > Thermoproteota > Nitrososphaeria > Nitrososphaerales > Nitrososphaeraceae > JAICSL01. Next base: position 1,433 of record JAICSL010000016.1, on the reverse strand, counting down.
TCAATTTCGCTTCCGCATCTTGTTCTTTATTTTTTACTTCTTTTGCTATATCTGTCATGTAATACTATAACAGCAACATAGTTTAATACACATTGCTTAAAATCATAAGTTTCTAGAAACTCAAAATATGCGAATATAAGCGACATTTATTTTTTGGTCTCACCCATCTCTGAATCGAAGCTAACAAAATAATATACAAGGGGGGAAGATAATGGGAACAAAATGCTGTTTCTAGAAACAGATTAGAAGGAATAAAGACTATGGCTTAAAATTCTTATTGTTTATGGATTATCGCTATCATGGAACTTCTGGACTGCCTTACATATTATAACGAAGATTGTAGTAGAATATGTACGGTGGAGATACTCATATGTGATAGATCAATAATGTAAGGCTCTCACAGCGAATCCATATTATTAACTTGTGTTTGGATTAGGGAATCCTGAAATCTTTAATACAATCTGACGGAAGAGTAACTAATTGAATCATCTCTCTTCCAGATCTACTAGACTTTTCTAGCCAATGTAATTAAATAATCCAGCTTTAATACATTGTCTTGAATATAAGGTGTAATTGCTTGCAAAACGTCATTACGAAGAGATTCAATCTTTTAAGGGTCTTTGAGCATTTGGATAGCTTGAACTAACGATCCCGATTTTGTACTAGACATTTTCCACCAAGGATTAGTGTTCAAAACAGGGTTATTCACTGCTTCGGGTTCATAGTGGATTTTTTGCACGCTATTGCCAAGACGTTCTTGTATTACTTCAGGGCTTCCCCATAGCATTGGTGATGGTAAATGGTGTTGTGATGGGCCACGGGCATCAGAGCAATATGGTATATATTTTGCCATGGCTTCAGACATTCTGCCATTTGCAAGTTCGGGTGGCCACGTTGCGAATGCAATTTGGCCCCCGCTTTTTGTAACTCGTAGCATTTCTTGTATTGCCGCTTCCGGTAAGGAGCAAACATATGTCCAAAGCTTGATAATACTACATCAAACGATTCATCGTCAAATGGAAGATCTTGTACATCGCCCTCCTTCCAATCTATCTCGCCAACTTAGGCCAAAGTTGCCTCCTCCTTTGCTTGGGCTAGCATCTCTGGAGTTACGTCTATTCCTGTTACCTTAGCGCCTGTTCTTCTCGCAGTTATTGTGGAATTGCCAGTACCACGCGCAACATCCAAAACACTTTCATGAGGAGCAATATTACATAATTTTTCTAGATGAGCTGAAACAGGAAGAAGGATAAGAGCAATTTCTTTATAACAGCCTAAACTCCATACTGTTTTTGATTTAGTGGTAGGGGAAGGGCAATCATCATTCAATGAGAATTAACAAGGAATTTTCCATTTATATTTTATTAACATATACAAACATAAGCTATTTTTGTTGTAAATTTTGCCGTATCAGGAACTGAAGCAGGCAAAAT
>JAICSL010000323.1 GCA_025936955.1 Nitrososphaeraceae archaeon | reverse complement strand
TCACTCAATACAGATAAAACAAAAACAACAGGAACATATACAACAACACAGTATCCAATTTCGTGGTTATTGAAGGACAATGCACCAAATACTCAAGGTGGTGTAGACAGTTATAAATTCACCTTTAGTCTTATTACAAACAGCCAATTAAATAACGTAAAAATAGCTACAACGATTTATGGAGACATTGTGGGAGGCACAGGAAATACAACAACCACTGCAGGTGGCGCTACCAGCAGTGTTCCCGCAAATTCGAATACTTGTAATAATTATGCAACTTATGCGTTTGATTTTGCTAATAACATTATCTTCAGTCCTAAAAATTTTGGAGATCCGAATTGTGAACTAGTTCCCACAGCACAAAAACCTCATCCAGAAACCCAAATCGCAGATATTATTGCAAAACTTGACCCAGTGAATAAATATAGATGGTATAACGTTATTGCTAAGTGTGAAAGTCATTATGATCCTAATATAGAAGAGCTACAAGGATCGGTAGACCCTGCCCATGCATGGGGATTATTTCAAATGGGAAGAGGAAGAAATGGCGTATATGATCATGGAGATGTATACTGGAAAGATCAAATTACTAATGCTATCAAATATAATCAGACAGTAATTGGCGGGAGTTTCCTCTATTGGGCAACAAGAGATTATAACCCGACAACCTGTACATTATAATGAAAAAAATTTACATAGTTATTATTCTTCTTTTTATCATAAGCGTAAGCATTATTATTGCAGCATTTAAGGCTGCTCCCAAATCTTCTAAAACATCCAGCATTCCAACTCCCACAGCAATAAAACCGAATGGTACAAATGTTTTGCCAACAAATATAAGCATAACGCCTACACCTCAGAACATATTTCAAAATAAAACGATTCAAAAAGAATTAGATTTACTTGAAAATAGAAGACCATTAACAAACGTTGACGCGACAGCAAAGACACTTTTAATAAATTCTATTGGAAACGATGGCACAACAATTTATACAAGCGGTGAATATAGTATTATTTATATTAAATCAATGGATGAATTTGAAGTTGAAATAGCTACAACAAATATTCAAAAAGCAAAAACAGACGCAGTATCATGGTTGCTTTCAAAAGGTATGTCCCATGATGGAATATGTAAACTTCCTCTTATTTTTTATACTAACGCAGGCGTCTACCAATCTCTAAAAGCAAATAACACAAAAGATGTGACACCCCTCGCAGATGGTTGTTAGAGAAAGTATTCTTCTCTATAATGAAAATATGATAGTAAAAAGAATAGGTATTTTTTTTCTTACAACTGTTTTTTTTACATATTTGCTATCTGCCTTTATACGATCTTCATTCGCAGCCACAGCAAGTAATTGTCTTGAGACAGTAATAGGTAATCCGCCTGCAAATGCTCCTGGTGGATGTGATAGTGGTGGAGGGACAGGTAGTGAGATAGGAGATTATGCGGATAAGTTACAAGCAGCAATCGGACAAGCATGCAGTCAATATACAGCAACCTTTCCTAGTGCAAGTTATGTGAACGTAAACATAGGTACCCAAAAATGTATTGATACAATTCCCTCTTTAAATTCAACTCTAAAAAACCCACCATTGACAGATGTATTACAAGTACTACACACTAGTGTAAACAATGCCACTGGCTTTAGCGGATCATGCTATGGTAATTTACAATGTGTTGGATTTACGCAAGCTGTCGCTTTAGGAACTGGAAAGGCATTGGCTTCAGCAAATGCAGGAGATTTTAATAGGGATAAACCTGGATATAAATGGCATGAAGAAAGTACCAGCAATATGAAAGCTGGAGATATTCCTGTTTGGGAAACACATATAGCAGTTACTGTTAAAACTTTTCCAGATGGATCGTACAAAGTTGCTGAAGCAAATGGATGTAATACTGGAGCTGTGGGAGAAGAAACGTATCCACCTTCAATCCCTCATGGTGCTTCATATAAATTAACTTATCTTGGGTTTTTACGAAAGGATTTATCAGTACAATGAAAAAAACTATTTATTTAATCAGTGGACTTATTTTATTGATAATTATTATATTGCTAAGTGTTTTTTTAGCCTCTCATAAAAAGGAGAATAATCAACTACAACAAGTAAATGAAACGCCTACCTCTATTCCTATCCCAACAAGTATCAATAATACTCCATTACAAATAACAAATATCGATCCAATTGATAAAAGAACTACTGTTCCGGTAAACCAAATTATTACTATCACATTTAATAAAACAATTTCCAAGAAAGATATTTCTTTTTCTATACAGCCAGTAGCGCCATTTGTAGCAAATGTGGCAAATAATCAACTGCTTATTAATTTCCTTTCAGATCTTTCACCAAAAACTATATACACATATACCATTACTTTTCGAGGAAATACACTCAATCATCCTTATTCATTTACCACTGCGGATGCAACTTCAGCTGCAACGAATGATAATGCTTCACAAATCAATGCTAATTGGAGTAGAGCAAATAAACCAGACTTATTTTTATATAATCAAATACCATATTCCACTACTAATTTTTCAGT
>JAICSL010000161.1 GCA_025936955.1 Nitrososphaeraceae archaeon | reverse complement strand
GCAAAAAGATATAACTTTATCATGCTAAATTCTTTTACCTTAAAGTTTATATTGATCTATGTTTTATATCTATCATTTTTACTTTATTTTAAAAATTCGTTAATAAGGTATCTTTTATATCTATTAAGTTTTAACTAATTTCGAATATCGTCAATTTATATAGTCATTCAATGAATGAAACTAAGTCAATTATGTTATGGATAGAGGTTTGATAGTACCTACAGGCGTTTTCATAATTTTCTTGAACATTTTCTAACTAATGATTAATATTGTATGCGCATATCTGCGAGTTTTAGATCAATTGGTTTGGAATATACCTATAGGTAACGGAAGATAATAGAGAAGTGTAAATGTTGTCAAAAACTGACAATCACAATTATGTACATGTTGGTAATATAAGAGATATAGAAGCTGTTGGTGGTTGTTTGTCTGTCACAGTTGAAAAACATCCTATCGCAATTTTCATTTATGATTCTAAGGTATATGCAGTAGATAATCGCTGTCCGCATATGGGTTTTCCTTTAAATCAAGGTACTGTCAAAGATGGAATTCTTACATGTCATTGGCATCATGCACGATTTGATCTTATGAACGGAGGAACATTTGATCAATGGGCTGGTGATGTTACTTCTTTTCCTATAGAAATTCGTAATCAAAATGAGGTATGGATAGACGTTTCACCTGCAATAGTAGCAGATAATGATTCTTGTCAATATCATCAAACATTACTGGAGAATGGCCTAAAGCGAAACATTCCCTTGATGATTGCAAAGACAGTCATTACAATGGTGGGAGATAGAGAGAAAAAAGAAGATTCTAATGAAAAAGAGATGTTAAGTGCATTTCGGATTGGTCTTGATTTTGGCAGTAAATATAAACAATCAGGATGGGGTCAGGGCTTGACAATCCATACTTGCATGATGAATATTATTCCTTACCTTGATGTTGAAGACAGACCTTATGCCCTTTATCACGGCCTCTCTGCAGTTGCACAGGATTGCTCATCCATGCCACCACGTTTTAAAATATATTCTTTACCGCAACCTTGGCCAGATTTATGCACCCTTAAACGCTGGTTCAGACAGTTCATTGAATCCCGTGATGCACAGGCTGCAGAAAGATGTATCGTTACTGCTGTTAGACTCGGTGCCAATAGTTCTCAGATAGCTGATATACTTTTTGCAGCAGCTACTGATCATCGTTTCCTTGATATTGGGCATGTATTGGACTTTACCAATAAAGCATTAGAAGCACTTGATACAGTTAGTGGATGGGATAATAGTGACAAGAATAGGGACCTTCGAGAGATAGTACTGAGTAGCTTAGTGTCAGGATATGCTAATGATGAAAGAATGGAAGAATCTAATTCATGGCGATACCCAATAGATTTGATTGATATCCTTGAAAAAGCCTTTGAAAAATTACCTAGGGTTTTGAATAATGACACCAGGCGAAGAGGACAGGCAGGAGCAGAGAAAATAACAACAAGATGGAACCATCAAGAAAACCAACTAGTGAATATATTATTAAGTGATGATCCACAATTAATTGTAAACTCGTTATTAGATGCATTAAATGAAGGTGCTACTGAAGAAGAACTGGCAGGTATAGTAGCCTATGCTGCAGCTATGCGTATAGTACAATTCCATACTCGTAATGAATTTAGTGACTGGGATGCAGTATTGCACACATTTACCTATGCTAACGCCATACATCAGGGATTAACAAGAGTGCCTACTCAGGAATTGTTGCGAGGTGTGTTTGATGGTGCAATAAGAGTGTACATTAATCGCTTCCTAAATATACCTCCAGTATCATTGCCCAAGTTAACAAAGAAGATAGAAGAAAAAAAGATCAGTAGTAGTAGTAACAATGATGACATTATATTTAAAGAAATCTTGTCACTTCTAGATAAGCAGCAACAAGTAAATCAAGTAGCGCAATTAGCAGTAGACTACCTGTACAATAAAGGAAAGCCAGATAGATTTTTAGCCGCAATCGGAAAAGCTTTGCTACGTGAAGATCGTAACTTCCATTCTATCCAGATGATAGAAGCAGCATTTAGACAATATTCCATTTTATCTGTCAAATGTGACAACAATGAGGATAATAACGCCCGCCCAACAAAATCATACATATTTTTAGTCGCAGCAGCAAGATATTTAGCAGCACATTCACCAACGATGCGTTCCCAAGGACATACATATCAAATTGCCAATCAGCTATATCATGGAGAACATTTGTTTGAATAATAATAACGGGTTAAAATCGGAATTTGAGATTTATGGTTTGAGAATAGAAACTCTAGTATTGGAGTCTAAAGTGTTTGTTATAAAGAATACAAAAAAATAGAAATTTCTATCTGCTAGATATTTCGATATCAAAACCAATCAGTGTTTCACTTGATGACCAAATATTGGTTATAGGGAGAACTATTCATACAAGTTGTTCATAGATGTAATGTAAATGTATTTAGAATTGGATAATTATGTAGCAAAACGCATTACAAAATTTAAAAATTTGACATATATCTTGTATTATGAAAACCAAGCTTTGTCTTACACAATTATTATCATAGAGTTTATGAAGATTTGTTGTTGTTGTTGTTGTTCATGAAGGTCAAGATTTGTGGAATAACCAATATAGAAGATGCTATGCAAGCAATTAGCTTTGGAGCGGATGCACTGGGTTTCCAAGTGGGAATGCGACATAAAACTGAAGATGAAATTTCACCTGAAGAAGCAAAAGCGATTGTTGCCTCATTACCTCCGTTTGTATCTTATGTTATGGTCACTCATCTTCTAGATGCAAAGACCATTATTTCACTTCTTAAGTTAATCCCAAGAATCACAACAGTTCAATTACATGAAGATGATATTGATCTGAAGGAAATATCTGCAATTAGAGAAAAGATCCCATCAGTTCGCATAATCAAGGCAATCCATGTGGTAGTAGATGGATCTGAATCCCCTCTGCAAAAATTACATAACTATGACGGTATAGCAGATGCTCTTATTTTAGATAGTGTGAATATGAAAGAAGATAGGATTGGTGGAACAGGTATGACTCATGACTGGACATTGAGCAAAAAAATGGTGGATAGCAGCCACTTACCGGTCTTTCTTGCTGGAGGTCTTACGCAAGATAATGTTCAATATGCCATAAGGTCAGTAGGACCATATGCAGTAGATGTAAATAGTGGAGTCAAAATAAGCAGGACTTCGAGACGAAAAGACCCTGTTAAAGTGAGAGATTTTATTTACCAAGCGAAAAATGCATTATTCCGTTCAACAAATGAATGATGTGAATTAAATTATATCTTTTTTGTACATCTTCCTCCTCTGCCTGGCCAATGTTGGCTATTGCTGGTTATTGATATCGATGATCGAGGGATATCGCATTTGGCAATATTTACACCTCACTCGATAGCCTGCTTTTTTTAAACACTATTTGGATATGGTAAGTTAATAGATTAAACTAAAATCTTTCCAAAAGACGTCTACTTGAGGACATAGTTACAGAATTTTTTTAATGTTGCTAATTTTGCGAGCAAACAACATATGTTGCTTATGGATTTTCTGATCTAATTATTTCGGTATATGGTTATGAAAAGGGTTTACATGCTCGCTAAGCTATAGGAGTCCAAGCACTACCACTGAATTTACCTGTTATTATAGAAGCTTTAGTTGAGATAGAAGAAGAGGAAGTAATTCAAATAGAATATAAAATCTAAACTAAATCGGATTTATACCATCATAGTTAACTAGTCTTCTTTGAAGATTATTGATCTCTTGCTCAAGTGCTGATTTTTTCGATATTAATTCTGATATACGATTATGATAGAGCCTTAGTTCATAACGTAGATCTTTTGAAATATTTTTATTTTGTAATAGCTCTGTAATATCCTGTTTGCTCAGGCCTTCTTCTTTTATCTTTCTGTAAAGATGATAGATAGATTCCAATTGTAGGATTGAAGAATTTCTGGATATAGCTTAACCAAGATATCCTTCCTTTTCAAGGATAAACACTCTTCATAATATTTGGAAACAGTATGAGCATTAATGTCTAATTCAACTACAACTTCTGTTAAACTCTTGTTTTCTTTGAACGATACACATTTGAAGAACAAATTGAGCACATATTCTATTTGAAAAAGATTTAGATTCCAAAAAAATATTTAAGCAACAAAGCTATGAAGAAATTGCTAAAAAAGATGACAATAAAATATAAAATGTAGCAGAAAAGGCCGATGGGGTTCCTACTATTGAAGACGACAATGGCCACAATCCCAAGGCTGATAGTGAATATAATCCCGTGTACAACAGCATCAACATTGATTCACAGCCTATAGCCCATAATGTCACTGATACATCTTCTCTTAACGATTATGAAGATAACAACTAAAATGATCCCATTAAAAGGCCTTAACATATATCGTCAGAGCCGTCCAATCCTGATGAATTAGTAGAAGATTGGAAGCGTCTGCATCATACAATAAGCATTTTATTATCAATTTTTGTCCTGAAAGACTATTCGATAGAACTTAAAATCTATTCGGGTAAATTAAACGCCAATGATTATAAATTCATAAAACCAGTAGATCCAAAATGAAATTTGCGTAAATGATAATACAATTTTCAGTTTAATTTGCATTTGTTTTATTTATCTTTGCTATTATACTCTTTCTATTTTTGCGTACTTTCATTATAGAGATATTTTGCGCATTTATGTTGAACCTGTGTCTTAAGCCACATTGTAGCAATAAAAGATATTACTTGATATAAATCCATTTGATAAAAAAGATGACACCATTAACTCCTAGAGAATTATTGTTATAATCTATCTATTTATGTACTTAGATATTAATAGTCAAGTATCAAATAATTAGAATACTATTTATATTTTATCTGGTACTTATATGTATGAATATATTTCCTTCACCATCACAAAGACTTAATCCTTTTGAT
>JAICSL010000271.1 GCA_025936955.1 Nitrososphaeraceae archaeon | reverse complement strand
TTTATGGTTGTAGGAGGAGTAGCAGCGAACAAAAGACTTGAGCAAATGCTTAAAATTGCATGTAAAAGACAGGAAGTAAAATTCTATGTCTGTCCAACAATATTTGCAGGAGACAATGGTGCTCAAATTGCCTGGACAGGAATAATTGATTATGCTTCAACAGGAAGATCACCGAATATTAGAGAATCCTTTGTACGGCAATCATGGCGACTCGATACAATTTATGTTGGTTGGAGGAACTGATTACCCGATTTTGTTAAGATTAATTTGCTCATCAATTTCCCTAGCCCATTTTTTATTATTAAAAACTCCAAATTTGTACGTCTCATCATCGAAAAAGACTACAATCTTCTTTATAATAAGACCTTCTGGTTTTACTGATCTGACTTGATTCAAGTTTAGATCTAGAATTATATCTCCTGTTTTCTTTGACAAAGTTGCCATCTTCCCCTCTGTTTTTCGAAAGAGAAGTCTCTTATTTGTCAAGGTAAGTATACCATTCTTCAACCTATCCTCTGCACAGTCTTCCTCTAGAATCCTCTTCTCGCTAGAATTGCGGTCGGCAGAACTCACATTTTTATCTTATTGTTTGCAGTTATATTATTATTGCAGCGTCAGGGGATGTTATTAAGAAGAGGAGCCGAGGCTGACATTTATCTTACCACTTGGTATGACAAGAAAGCCATTTCAAAGATTCGAGTTTCTAAAAAATATCGACATAAGACATTAGATGACAAAATACGTAAACATAGAACTATTCACGAAGCCAACATGCTTTCCAGTGCAAAAATTGCAGGCATAAGGTCACCATTCTTGTATTTTGTAGATCCCTTCAATGGGGAGATAATAATGGAATATGTGAATGGGATGAATGCAAAAGACGTAATTACTCCGCGAACATGCTTTAAAATAGGGGAATACGCTGCTTTGTTACATACCCACTGCATTATTCACAATGATCTTACAACTTCAAATTTCGTAGTGGATAATGGTGAGCTGGTCTTGCTTGACTTTGGTTTATCATATCACTCTGCTCGTATAGAAGATCAAGCAGTAGACATAAGATTGTTCAAAAGAATTATCAATAGTGCGCATAAATCCATTTATAAAGTTGCATTTTCACATTTTATCAAAGGTTATTCAAGCATAGTAGGGGAAAAACGCATGAATAGAATTTTAGAAAATGTTATTGAGATCGAAAATCGAGGAAGATATACAATGATAAGTTGAAACCTAGCAAATACATTAGATGAAAATTAGGTGATTTATCATTTAAAACTAGGGAAGCATATTCCATATTCAAATGACATCATTGCACTTTGCAAGTACTAATAGGAATAAATCCATGGAAGTAAATTCAATACTTTCACAATACGGGGTATTTATTAAATTATCAAATATTAACTTGACAGAAATCCAATCTGATTCAATTAAGGATATAGCATTGGAGAAATCTAAAAGTGCTTTTCAATCAATCGCAGAACCTGTAATTGTTGAAGATGACGGACTGTTCATAGACGAATTAAATGGTTTCCCGGGTCAATATTCGTCATATGTTTTGAAAACTATTGGTACTGAAGGAATTTTGGAACTCCTGAGTAAAATAAAGAATAGATCCGCCTCTTTTAAATCCTGTGTAGCTTATTATGACGGTAAAACTTCAAAAAGTTTCGAAGGAGAAATAAAAGGCAACATTTCAAAAGGATGCATATTGAACGGGTGGGGTTATGATCCTATTTTTATTCCAAATGGAACTAGTTTGACCTTTGGACAATTGCAGATACAGAACGTAAAAGAAAAATTTTCACATAGAGCAAAGGCACTTAAGGTATTTGTAAATTGGTATGACAGATTTGTTAAGCACTCCTAATAATAATTTATGAAAACTGGTACATAATCAAGATAGTTATAGGAATCCGAGCTGAAAAGAATCATTGGTTTTCCTTCATTGAAACCATAGTTGTTTGTTTACCTCGACTTCTCGATACTAATCCTTTGGTCAATATCTACGGCAGTGAATATATCATGCTCAAATAAAGATAAGAATAAATAATATCTATTCTAACAGGATTGGTTAGATGCAGGACGATATCAATCGTCCTAACTACATTAACAACAGGAAATACTTTTGAATTCCATAATTATGACCCAGATGAACCTTAAAAACCGAAACACCAGCATTCTTATATAATCAATAATTACCTTTTCGAATATTATATTTTAGTCAACTTAAAAATCTTTACTCTGATATCAACCAAAATTTGTATACAACCCTTTCATGTTCGATAAAGAATAATCTGGGGAAATTATCTCTTTTTTATAGCAGTCCTCTTGAGGGAACAAGATTTCGTCCTTTCCAGAAAATTGAAATAATGGTCTAGTCCTTTGAATAAAAATATAATAGCTGTTGATGTAAGTGAGCTTACAAATGTTTTTATTTTAATAAAATAGACAGGGATAAGTAGTTGGCAGGAATTGTAGGCATTCATGATCTAAATATTGAAAGGAGCAAGAAGAACATACTCTATTATCTTGTATATTCGATGCGAATGTTACAGCACAGAGGTAAGGCTTATTGGAAATTGACAATAGGCAATAGATCTGTGGGTAGAAAAGGTCCACTTCCTTCCGAAGATATTATTTTAGAACTTGCTAGAAAGACAAATTTACATGGAAATAATGGCATTGGATACCTTTCTAAAAGATCTCCTCGTTTTCACAGCATGAATTCCCTTTGCGTGGCAATAGATGGCTTTTTTGTTGATACAGAAAAGCTATCCTCGCATCCTCATATTGGGATAGCAAAAAACTCAGATTCACTTTTTAAAATATATCAAATTTTTACAAGCTTATTGATTAAAAGGCAAAATCCTGAACGCTCCGCTGAATTCTTGGATAGACACTTAAGGGGAAACATGATTGTGAAAGTTGAGGATAATATTTATGCCTATAAAGACAGTAGCGGTTTTAAGCCCCTTGTTATTGCAAGCAACGAGGACAGGACACTATTTATAATTGCTTCTGAAAATTCACTTCGTACCTCATTTGTTG
>JAICSL010000285.1 GCA_025936955.1 Nitrososphaeraceae archaeon | reverse complement strand
CTACCTTTTTAAAATGTTTTAACTATCTTGAATTTCACGATACAAAAGTAAAAGATATGGCTTTGGCTATAAAATATGTTGCCAATAGAAATTATTGTCTCAAACAAAAAGAGGAGTTGGATAAAGAAATAGCGACACTAATTGATGAAAGGGATTATTTGTTGGAAAATATAAGGGAGATTAAATCATACTAATCTTTTACATCATGTAGAAAAAATTCAAGATATTGTTTGAACGAGAACAGATATGCTAATCAAATCAAATAGATAAGAATGGTTAATTAGCATTATTTTATTATTGTAGAAAAAATTAAATATAAAAAAAATATTTTGACTCTTTTGTACATTATATCCAGTTAAAAAAAATATTGATTTTTTTTAACGAATTAGTTATTTTAACCGGGTATTTTCATAGTTGCGACCTCATCACTAGAACCATGCATAAAGAATTCGCAATTAGGAAAAACTGTAGATGCGATACTACTACTCACACAAATTTGAAATTTACTTCCATCTGGGATTTGAGAACCTGGTACTGTAAACGTGACTGAAGGCGAAGGGCCTGTTGGAGTTGTTTGACTATCATGATAACCAAAAGGACCATTTAGATTTACAGTTGCAGAACTAGTTCCAAATTGTGTTTGTATTAATTTTACTGTCAATGCCCAGTCAGAACTTGCTGAACTAGTACTAGTAACGCCTGCATTGGAATTGCCGCTGTTACTACCACCGGCTGCCGAATTATTGCAACTAGTTAGACCTCTATTGTAAGCTTCCATATATGCGGCACTATGATGTCCTGCATTACTATGACCGTTTATTGCATTCGATGTACCGCTTTGACAATCACTAAGACCATCCTGGAACCCAACATCGGCACTTGCACCAAATGCTGTTGATATTGATTGACTGGCTACTGTTGAAATGACTAATGATGTAATTATTATTGCTAAAGTTTGTATTGTGTTTTTATTTTGAATCGTGTACATAAATTATACTGCTTAATTGTATGAATAAAAGGCTTTAGTTTATATCCAAAAAATACCATTATACTACAACACCGTATAATCGATAGTATTTCGTACTATGGTTTCTGAATCAATATTACTCTATGATATTGAAGTCTTCTTTATCTAATGCAGTTAAACTAATGGGTCAATATCGTGTTTATAACATATTGTTAATAATAATTTGCATATAAAATGACTATTCTTTTTGCTGCGCTGCCAAATTTCGTTTTGACAATAGAATCATCCAACAATGGGGATTGGAAAACCCATGAGGTGTTCAAAGGATATAACCCTACCTCATTAGCAATAGATACAAAGAGAGTATATTGCGGAACATGGGATAAGGGTTTGCTTAAGTCGGATGATGGCGGCCAATCTTGGAATAAGATTGATACACCCATGCTCAATGATAAAAATATCATGTCTTTAGCATGCAGTCGTGGCCCTTATGAAGGAAATAGCAAACATGGGAAATTATTTGTTGGAACAGAGCCCAGCTGTCTATATGTTTCAAATGATGGCGGTCAACAATGGGCAGAAATCAACAACTTTTTGAATCTAGAATCGTCTTCCAGTTGGGCTTTCCCTCCAAGACCATGGACCCACCATGTCAGGTGGATTGAACCGGATAAACACAAAGAAGGTTATCTTTTTATTGCAATTGAAGCAGGGGCTTTAATTCAAAGTCATGATGACGGCAAGAGCTGGATAGACCGAGTTAGTACAGGACCATATGATACTCATACGTTATTAACTCATACAATGGCACCTGCAAGACTTTATTCTGCAGCAGGTGATGGTTATTTTGAAAGCCATGATTACGGTGATACTTGGAATAAACCTACAAAAGGACTTGAGCATACTTACCTAGCTGGGATGGCGATAGATTCAGCTGACCCAGATAATATCATTATATCTGCCGCTTCTGGAGCATGGAAAGCACATTTCTTTGATGCGAACCCAGAATCTTTTCTGTATAGGCGACTAAAGGATGAAGAGAAATGGGAAGTAGTTACTAAAGGTTTGCCGCAGGCAGAGGGAACCATAATTTCAAATCTTGCCTCAAATCCAAAAAGAAAGGGCGATTTTTATTGTTTGAATAACTTCGGTATTTTTCATTCTGTTGACGAAGGTGTAACGTGGAGTCAACTGGATATTGAATGGCCGAAAGAATATGTTGTGCAGCATCCATGGGCACTTGCTGTTTTAGAATAAGCAGCAGTATAAAACAATAAGCAATACCATATACAATAGACGGGATTTACCCGTACAAAATATTGTTTTAATATGAAGAGTATAATTTGAAATTAAAATAATCATAGACATAGTTGAATAAAAGAAGGTTAATCAATACTATTTGTATTCGGCATGTTGACAATATTATAAAAAAGACTATACTGAAATTAGGAAAAATGATGATTGTTGCGGCCGCCTTCAAAAATACAGAAATTAATTTTTGCATGTATATATTAGAAAATATTAAACATATGAAACATTCTGCAAAGATATATGATTGAATTCGAACACCAGTATATAGCTAGAATCAAAATGTATGGGCGGCATCAGAAACAGGAAGAGCAATTTCACTTAACAGGTGCCGCAATTTGATTACTTTTGCCGCCAACGTAAAGGCATAAAAACCTCTGCTATTACTACATCATCTTTTTAGCTAAATTTTATCTTAGATTATAAAACTCAACAATAAATGCGGCCATACATACACTTTGAACAACAATAACAATGAAATCAAAATTATATTTTATCTTATTTCCAAATTCGTCTGTGAATTCAATCTCCTTATCCAAGTCAGTATTATCTTTCAACTCATTCAAAGCTGTATGTATCGGTTTATTTGGTGTAAGACTTGCTTCGTTTCTATAATATGCCTTTTCATTTACCAGCTTT
>JAICSL010000385.1 GCA_025936955.1 Nitrososphaeraceae archaeon | reverse complement strand
TCTAAGCCCACTCTTACCCAATAAAAGATATTTCATTGGTTATGATAGATTTTCATTGGATTTATCAATTAGTGAGGTATCATTATCTAACCAAATATGTTAGTGTTAAGTTTTGAAAAGTCTGGAAAGACTAATATTCAAAATGTATCGTTCAAATTTGCCACTGTGAATAAGGATATCAAATAGTAGTAAACATTTATTGTCTATATCTTGGATTGCAAGATAAGATAAGGTTGAATCCCTCTATACTACTGGTTCAAGCAGATATGAACCCTAGCTTTTTTACATAGTTTGTCGAATTCTAGTAGAGTTGTTATTATTTGCAGTTCGGAGTTCTGCAATGGTATCAATATTGAGTGATCACATCTCAAATCAGAACACTTACCCAGTTGTCTGTCTTACCAAATCCTACGTCGAAAATTAATAAGTTTCCTTTACTCATTTCGTCATTGAAATGCATTGAGAATTAACTTGACAAGAATCAGATAAGATTTAATACGACTGATAATCTAGAATTAAACCAAAATTTAAATTATGTTAACAACGCACATCATTTTATCTTAACGGTATTAGATGCTATGACATAATTACAGACGAAAACAAATTTAGAATAGTATTATTATTCTTAATTTAGACATCTCTATTATGATATTTCAGAGGAAGAATTTCTGTGATCTGGATCATTTTCCGCAATATTGTTTCATTATTGTGACTTATCCTAATTCACTTTTTCATTCCGTAATAAATAACTGACAAGTGTTTGGTATCTATCACTAAATCACCATATACTATTGATTATTGCTTAATCATTCATTAGCTTAGGCTTATTCAATGTCATCTACAAGAAGGATAAAGAAAGAATATACCAATACTAAGTGTTATCCATTATTATTAGGCGCTGACAATAATTGTCCTTTAGTACGTTGTAACATTTAATGTTCTACACCAAATGCTATTTTGACTGCTGTATGATATTCCGTAATATTTCCACTATTTGGATCTACTTTTGCAGTCAGATCTCCGATCTCTAGACCAGTTATTCCATGTATTGTCTTTTTTGCCTCATCTAACGCAACTAGCGCAGCATCTTGCCAACTCTTGTCAGAACTGCCAACTACCTCTATTATGTTTGCTATACGTGCCATAAGTTTTAGAGATACGTTCAGTCTTTTAAACTAAAGTATTTCCTGATTCCTATCGATTCAAGTATATCTTAACTTATTATACAAGGCCTGCGGAATTCATACGGGGAGCAATGAGAAGCCTTTGAGAAAATTAAAACTACAGGTGCAATGTCCATAGACGGCTACATTGCAGGGCCTAACGGTGAAATGGACTGGATGGTCTGGGATTGGGATGACAAACTCAAAAATTACGTAACTGAATTAAACGAATTAGAATAATTATAGTACCTAGTTTAAAATACGTGAATATCTGGATATAATCAACTAGACACTCAGTCGCTAGTGATATTATATCTTTGGTTGTTGTTTCTTTTTCCTTTGGTTTTTCTTCTAATTTTTCTATCTTCTCTTCTACGAAACTAGGATTTGCTATCTTCTCGTCTCTATCATATTTATAGGCTCCATCTTTAACTAGTTTATCAAATGTATCTGAAGTTATAACGAATTTATCGCCATCTTTCAGACCTCCACCAAACCTTCTCTATAATATTTTTCCACCTTGAGTTATTGCATCATGTTCGTAAGGTCGGTCTGTTCAT
>JAICSL010000397.1 GCA_025936955.1 Nitrososphaeraceae archaeon | reverse complement strand
TTATGGACCCATTGGATAAAGCAATTCTTGCTTCATTATATGTAAGCACATTGGAGCCTCAGGTATCATCATTTGATAGAATCAAGGATAGGTTACCGATAGGAAAGGAATTCTACATATCAAAAGTTGAGCAACTTTCAGAACGCGGTTTTATAGAAAAAAATGATAACTCTAAACTAAGTTTCATTGGAAGAGATGTTTTGAAGGTTGTTTTAGTTGGTGGCGTATTTGATTTAATTCATCCAGGTCACATTCATACATTGAAAGCGGCGAAAGCACAAGGTGATGTCCTTGTAGTAGTGGTTGCAAAAACATCTACTGCGTTGAATATAAAAAAAGATCGAAGAATATATCACAATGAAGCATTACGAAAGGAGCTTGTATCATCTTTAAATTTAGTAGATCTTGCTGTTATAGGAAAGGAGGGAACACTCTACGATACCGTAGAATATGTCAAGCCCAATATTATTGCATTAGGCTATGATCAAGCTCATAGCGAAAAAGATATAGCAGAAAATTGTCAAAATAGAAATCTGAATATTAGAGTTATAAGACTAAATACGCCAATTCCCAAAACAAAAAGTACAAAAATTAAAGATGAGTTGGGTGAGTTTTTTTATAGAATTTGAGAATTCTTAGCATTATTGATGTATACTTTAAGGCTAATCGGGTCGCCATTTTTAACCCCAAGAGATTCCTTAATAGAACAGGGTGCAATAACCTCTAACATACTATCATCATAATGCGTTCTTTCTAATAGGAGTATCGCAGCATTCTTTATTGCATTATTATTAATGAACGCCAGATAACATTTAGCCCATCCGTAGGTACGAGTATTGTCCCTAAAACCTTCTATGAAAATAGAAGGAAAATTACTTAACTCCCGTCTCGCATTCCTATATACTTGGTCTACAAGTTTAACATTTAGTGTGCCTGGATACGGAATGTAACCGAGCTTATCTTTGAATTGTTTGCGATAGCCGTCCAACGACATATAGTATGCACCCTCGCCCATACCGGAAATAATATTGCCTTTGAAAGCAATTGTATCAGGGCCAGATTCAATAGCTGACTTAATAATAGATAATAAATTATCAATCTCAGAAAAACCTTTATCTGTAATTCTAACCAGATGTTTTTGGCCATTTCTAAGACGTTGAATATAGCCTACATTTTCCAGCTCCGAAAGATGCTTGGAAGCAGCTTGTTGTGATCTCTTTATTGCTTTAGCAAGATCAGTTGTAGTGACCTCAACAAAATCATGACGGCCTCCTAATCTCAAAACCTGTATTATAGTAAGTATATGCTGTAGCTTTAGATCTACCATTCTGTTTAGTTGGTGATACCCATGTCTCCAAAAGTTCGAACTCTAATGTCAGTAGACTTTTTAATCTCGCCAGTTCTATGGCCTATTATATATTCAATTCCAACTTTATCTGCTGCTTCAACCAATCTCTGTGTAACAATACCATCAAGTACCAAGAATTTAGCTCCTTCTGTACTATCAAGTTTCTTCACGACGTCG
>JAICSL010000327.1 GCA_025936955.1 Nitrososphaeraceae archaeon | reverse complement strand
CTGGAATAGCTGGTTTACTAAAACCATAAACAAATACACAATTTGCAGTTTTTCTTCCGACGCCAGGTAGTTTTAAGAGTCTTTTTATGTCATCGGGAACTTTTCCACTGAAATTCTCTTGTATTACTTGAGAAACTTCTTTTATTCTTTTAGCTTTGATATTGTAAAAACCAATACTATGAATTAGCGTCTTAATTTCATTTATGTCTCCCTGAGCTAAATCGCTGGCATTTTTGAATCTTTTAAATAAATTACAAACAACTTTGGCGGTGACTTCGTCCCTTGTACGAGCAGAGAGCATTGTACCAATAAGTATTTTGAATGGATCGTTCTGTTCTTCTTTTCTTAATTCTTCCAAGGCAGTAAGGCGTTCAAGTTTTTCTTTATGAAGAGATTCTTCCATCTTTTTAATTATACTTCCTATGCGGTCCAATACATTTACTTCTTTATTGGATGAATAAAAAAATTGTATTAAGATCTTTTAAAATTATCATCTATATGTGAATCTTTTAATATATTACAATTAATATACATTAAACCTCATTAAGACTAGAAGATAGAAGATTCACATCCGTACTTTGGTCTCCTTCCAGCTAATCTTTATGTTCTTAAATATTTCAATGCATTCTAAAAAATTAGTATTTCATTAGATTTGATATACACTTATTTATCGTCATGATAACTAATTATAACCCATAAAATCATAATTCTATATGCGATACGATATTAGATGTTAAATAATAGATATTTCTGAATATTACTACATTTGAAAGTAAAGAAGGTTAGATATTAACAAGCTTAAACCATCTATTCTGATGGTTATATAAATCAATTTGTAAAAGACCCAGATTAGTGGTGATGCATGATAGACCAATGCTTGTTAATGAATATATTTCTATGAGCCCGAATACAATTATCACTGATCTTGATAAGATTTTGTTCACTTGCCTGTCAAATAAATGGTTTAGCAAATGATAGAATTAACTTTGAGATTTCGGGTCTCATCAAATGCTCTGGTGGCATTTTGCCGTTACTAATCATTCTTCTCATTTCCGTTCCGCTGAGGTCTTCTCTATATTCGGAACCATGTGGACAGGTTCTTTCATTCGAATAACTTAAACACTTTTTACAATAATAAAACGCTGGGAAGAATATAGGCTGAATTCCCAAGTCAGGAAAATTTTTGAAGATTTCTTGAGATGCTAAGGGGTGATAATATTTGCCTACTCCCGCATGATCTCTTCCGACTATGAAATGAGAACATCCAAAATTTTTTCTCATAATTGCATGATGAATGGCCTCTTTAGGTCCAGCATACTTCATCTCTGTATGAAGAGTTACAAACATGGCTCTATCCTTCGGGTAATATTTCTCCAACAATATTTCGTAAGCCCCAAGGATTACTTCATCCTTAAAATCAGAAGGTTTTTTTCTACCGATTAAAGGATTTATAAATAATCCGTCATGTGTATTAAGGGTCGCCTTTTGCACAGTCTCGTGTGCAATATGTGGAACGTTTCTGGTTTGAAATCCTACGACAGTTCTCCACCCTCTTCTATTTATTTCAGTTCTAGTCTCAAATGGATTCCTTCTATGTTTCCTTAATAAAGAGCGTGGTCTAGTCTTTGTAAGCTCGATCTTTCCTCCAATGAGTCGATCTTTTGACTGTATCATCTTCATAACTCCAGGATGTTGTGAATCTTCTGTTTGATATATTGATCTTGAAGCGGCGAGTTTATCAAATGAATATATTTCTTCAACATGAAGAATCCCAAAATGCTCATTAGTGTTCCTTAAACCGACCTCTACCGCATCTTTCATCTTTAAGGCCTGAGATTGGTCGACATCTAAAAATATTGGTATAGTCCAAGCTAAACCATTATTTAAATGGCCTGACTGTACGATGCTTTGGAAATCGTTCTCACCTACAAAACCCTCCAGAGGACTATATATGCCATCAGCAATGTTCTCAACTTCATTTCTGAGATCATTGCTTATATCAATTGAAAACATACTATCCGTATTTCTCTTGTTAGATACGTATCTGTTTATTAGTCTGCCTCCATGGGGAGGAGGAATGTTGCTGATCTCTTGCATTATATTCACTGTTTCTTACGTAGAGCAGTGGGATCAAAATGTAAACCACATTCTTTATGCGTAGCCTCTTCCCACCACCATCTTCCTGATCTCGGATCTTCTCCTGGCTTTACTGCTCTTGTACAAGGTTCGCAACCTATACTAGGATAGCCAACATCATGTAATTTATTATACGGAATACTATTTTCACGAATATAACTCCAGACCATCTCGTTAGTCCAATCTGCAAGTGGGTTGATCTTGACAATATTGTTATGTGAAGAATCAATTTCGATTTTCTTAATGTTGGCCCTACTTGATATCTGGTCTCTCCTCAGACCCGTAATCCAACCGTCGAGCTTGCTTAATGCTCTCTCCAGAACATGTACTTTTCTAATTTCGCAACAAAGTTT
>JAICSL010000256.1 GCA_025936955.1 Nitrososphaeraceae archaeon | reverse complement strand
TTTATTGTTATGTCATTGCTCATTTTCTATTAATTTATTCTGATAGACATAATAAAGTGGATATCTGATACCGAAATAGAATGTAAAGATTTGATCTTTGAAATGACCTACTTTTAACCGTCTTAAGTGATTGATTTTTGAATATTCAAGACAAGTACTATCTGAAAGAAGAAGGAAGCATTTTCATTGTCAAGTTTTAGTCGTGCATCCAGTTTTTTCGAATCTCAGGTCATTTATTTTGTAATAGCGTTGGCGGCCTTGTTATTTTCTTGTACAACCGTGTTAGTAATAAAGAAGAAAAGTGCTGCTTGCTAGATATATTGATTTGAATTCCAATAAAAGGCCGGTTTATTTATTTTCTTTATGGGATGTTTTGCTTCCATCGATTATTTATAATTACTAATCATTACAGCATGATTTGATATAGATAGAATAGATTTCATCTGAATTTTAATTGTAGATACGATACATGCTATTTTGGTTTCTAAACCTATCTACGCTGCTGTTGATGATACTTTTTGTTCCTCCTCTTTGTATGTTTTCTTCTTCTTTCCTTGTTTTTTGTTCTGTACTTGTTTTGTCATTAGTCTTTTGGCTATCCTTGGATTATTCTTCTCTAGCCAATCCCCGAAGGCCTGTTCTTCTTTCAAATTCTTCTCTAATGTTTTGATAGTCTTCTTATCTGCTTTGAGCAGATCCAATGCTTGAATTCCAGCTTTGTACATAATAGCTTCTGCTCTTTCTATTATCAAATCGTTTACAGATTCCCAAACTTCTTTTTCAGTATCTGAACTTCCACTTTCAATGATCATCTTTAATTTGGGTGGTGGTTGGGGTATAGGTAAATGACCTTTCTCAGACGTAGGTTCCATTCCTGCTCCCAATGTTTTTATTCTCTCTTTTAGCCTTTCTTGCTGCTGTTTTGTCTGCCCAAGATGGTGCTTTAGCTTCTCTTTAACTTCTGGTACTATGCTTTCGGATAGCCTTCTCTCTAACCTATCAACAGCAGCATTTTCATAGGATAAAGCAAGACTCAGTCCCGCTATTGCTATTGTATTTGCTGAAGAATAACTACTATTATCTTCTAGTCTATCTGACATTTGTATTATATACAATGAATAACTAATAACGATTTCTTACCTTAAAGCAGATGATAGAGCGGATATTTTTATTTTAACGGGCCATCCTAATAATGCAAACTTAGCAACTTTATTTCCTTTATATCAGTAATGCCCATTTTTTAGATATTCCCTTTTAACTACGTGATGGCATTATATTGCAGGTTTAGTTGAATTAATAAAAAGATCAAGATATGTGTTGATCATAGTGGAATTATATCAGATAAGCAGAAATGTGATCTTTATTCAAACTCAAAGGTGTTCTTATTTCCCACTGCACGTGTAGGATATGAACTGGTGTTGGAGAATCATTGTAATCTGGTTTACATTAGATAGCTGGAAATTATCTGTTTTTGAAGACATCTAAATAAAGGATTATCTTGCAAAAGAATATCAACGGTAGAACAAAATAAGCGTGAACTATTTGCAGCAGAAGCAGTCAGCTTTTTGTTCCTTCGATGAAAATGCTTTGAAGAAACAAGATGAAAATAATAAAACAGGTAAGGAAATCATCAAAAGTAGCTGGACTCGCACAGGTAATAGAATTATGACGGTCTTGGAAAATACGATTGTTCTTAAAAGGAAACATAAATTTGCAAGACTACTATACGTACGCTATTTGACTTGATCGTATATTGGTAAACATATCATTTTACAGTGCATAACCAATAATATGCATTAGGTTTTACAAATTTATTTCCCAGTGGCTCTGCCAATTGTTACTATCAATTTTTGTTATGGGAGCAAATTATCACTTTTGATAACATGACAATAAGCATGTAGTGTATTATAGCAAAAGATTGATAGCAATTTTGCTAGGAAATGCTGCTTAATGATTTCGAGAACATACTATACCTGTTGCTTACAAATATTGGCATGGGCGGCTGACTAGTTTCTTGGATAACCTCATGGCCATAACTACAAAAACCCAGTGGATTGCTCCTTTAGTCTGACTTGATTTTCAAAGAATTCAATTACTCATTTGTAAATGAGATATTTTGAATGTATATGTTTTTGTATATTGTCACTTTTCCTTAAGGTTACGATATTGATATGGAGGAAATTGAAATAGAAATAGAACAAGCTTCTCTGGAAGATGCCGAGACAATTCTTCGACTGCAGATGCAAGCATATCTCAGTGAGGCTGAGATTTATAATGATTATAGCATTCCTCCTTTGATACAGTCGTTCAATGAGATAAAACAGGAATTTTTACAGCAGGTATTCCTGAAGGCAATACAAAAACGAAATGAAAATGAAAAGGAGGTAGAAGATGATGCTAGGATAATTGGTTCTGTGCGAGCGTATCTTGAGAAAGGAACTACCTATATTGGACGATTAATTGTCAAACCAGAATATCAAAACAGGGGTCTTGGAACCAGACTCTTGTACGCAATTGAAGAACACTTTAAATTGGCTAACCGCTATGAGCTGTTTACGGGAGAAAAGAGTGTCAGGAATCTACATTTGTACAAAAAACTCGGCTATCATGAATTCAAAAGAATTCATGTCAATGACCAGATTACAATGGTGTTTTTAGAGAAATTTAATCAAAATTATCATAATAATAAAACAATAAAAAATGGTCATGACCGAATTTAACAGTCTAGTGTTTTCCATAACGTTTGGTTCTTTTGCATATCTTCATGACTGCCATTAGAGTACTAGATTTGGTAACATGCTTCGGCAAGCGAATAAACTTATTAACTTGTCCCTCAATTACTTTCCTAGATGAAGCAACATCTTTCAATTCTTTTCCTACTCATTACTTGTATTTTTGTTTACAACACTAATGTTTTAACGGTTAGATCATTAGAAGATGATAATATTCACTCAGCCTCATCAGGCAAAGTCGGTGGACTTAGCACCGTATCTGACCGAATTAATATAATTAATTCTACGCTTGAAAACTCAACAGGAATAACATCTTTTAGCGGAAGAACAAATGTATCCCTTTTGCCAACGATAACGAAAGGTAATCTTACTATAGAACAAAAGTCGAGAGGCAGTTATGATGGTATGGTTTCGGAGAATTTCACACTCTATGGGATTGAAAAGCATCAAACGCACTTCATCAAGCCGCCCACCAAAGTATTCACCATCCCTCCTCCTACGCCTAATAACAATAA
>JAICSL010000041.1 GCA_025936955.1 Nitrososphaeraceae archaeon | reverse complement strand
TGGCGCGCTTTCGAGATTAGGTCACAATTCAGAAGCTTTTTGGCGAGTTAAAGATTTCACCAAAGAGATAGCTATTGTGCCTGTAAGTGCTATGTCAGGCGCTGGGATTCCTGAGATGTTAACTGTATTAGTGGGCTTAACTCAGCAATATATGTCAAAGAGGTTAGAACGGCATCAAGGTTCTTCAAGAGGAATTATACTAGAAATTAATGAAGAAGTAGGATTGGGTCCAACTGCCAATATTATACTTCTTGACGGAATTTTGAGACAAGGAGATAATATAATGGTGGCAAGAAAAGATAGTGCTATAGTTATCAAGATCAAAGCACTCTTATTGCCAAGACCATTAGACGAAATGCGCGATCCAAGAGATAGATTCAAACCAGTTAATGAAGTGATGTCAGCAGCAGGCTTGAAAATAACTTCCCCAAATCTAGAGGGCGTTTTGCCTGGCAGTCCGATGTATGTATTAAATAGAAATGATGATGAACAAACTCTAAAATCTCTAGTGGAATCTGAAATAAAAAACGCTATTGTAAATACTGATGCTCTTGGTGTTACAATAAAATGTGATACTATTGGCTCGCTCGAAGCAATAACTGATTTGATAAGAAAATCCCATATCTCCATTCAAACTGCAGATATTGGTCATATTACTAGGAGGGATGTAATTTCTGCGTCTGCAGTTAGAGAAAAAGATAGATACTTAGGCGTTATCTTGGGTTTTAACGTGAAAATTTTAGATGATGCACAGAAGGAGTCACAAGAACGGGGTCTGAAGATTTTCACTGAGAGAATCATATACAATCTGGTGCGAAATTATACAGATTGGGTTACTTATCAAAGAGAACATGAGGAATCGATATTATTTAATGAACTTCCTCCAGTATGTAAATTTCAATTTATGAAGGGGTTTGTCTTTAGACGAAATAATCCTGCTGTATTTGGAGCAGAAGTCCATGTGGGAAAACTTCGACAAAAGGTTCACGTTATTAATAATGAAGGAAAGAAAGTAGGAACTATTCATCAAATACAAGAAAGCAACAAATCGATTGATGAGGCTAAAAAAGGAATGCAAATTGCGGTGTCAATAAAGGGCCCCACTATAGGAAGGCAAATCAATGAGGGTGATTTTTTTTACACAGATCTAAATAGTCGACAGGCAAAATTATTACTGGATCGATTTTCTCATAGATTATCTGATGAAGAAAAGAAAGTTTTTGATGAGCTCATTGCATTAAAGAGAAGCAATGATCCAGCATATGGCTATATTTAGTGATGATATTGTCGCATGTGATGCTATAATTGTTTATACATGCTTAACTATTACTATTATTGATATTTCTGTAGTAAGCCTTCTAGACCTTTTTCGCCTACGGCACCTACTGCTCTGTCTATAGCCTTTCCATTCATAAAGATGATGAAAGTAGGAATCGCGTAGACATCAAACCTCATGGCAACACTTTGATTATCATCAACATTTAATCTGCCAAATATTATCTTGCTGCCATATTTCTTTGCTAGCTTGTCAAAAATGGGAAGCATAAATTGACAGGGACCACACCAGGTAGCCCAAAAATCCACAAGGACAGGTTTGTTCCCTCCGACTGTTTCGTCGAAATTCTTCTCAGATAGTTCTATCAGGGTTATTTCACTACTTTGATGTGTGCTAGAACCTTTCTTGTCATCACTCATTTTCTAGAAATTAAAGGATGTCTTTGCTATTTAAGATTTTTTAATTCGTCATATGTGATGATTAGCTTGGAATAGGTGGCTCCTATATCGTAGAATATTTAGACTTAACCAATCTTTGGATTTTTAGCATGTATTAGTATCTTTTATCACTCACAAATCTAATAAGAACTTTGCATTAAATTTGTCATTTTTCTCTTCAATTTTCATCTCATGATACGTAACTCCTTTTATTTCGACTTTATAATGATGTTTTTCCAATGATATACGTTCTCCTTTTCCAATAGCTGTAAGATAATAAGTATTTTGACCTTTTGAGATTATTACCTTAAAAAAAGACATTATTAGATTATCTACCAAAATTATTATCAAAACTTTTTCTAACCAATTATAAAGTAGGCTTTCCAAATCATGACCCTCAACTTCAATTCGAATTTGTTGGCTTAATGATACATGGTTGATATCAAACATCGTATTAACTAAAGCCAGTGCAGCATATTCAAAAACTTCTTCTAAACTGGTACCCCATGATTCAACAATAACATCAGTCATATGATCAAGATAACGAAAGCCTTTCAACATGAATGTGCTTCAAAAGTGTCTGCTATTATAACTCATCGTAAAATCTAAATGCCAACGATGATTGCCCTCTATTGTGAAGTTAGAACTTCCACGTGGAATGAGAGATCTGGAGCCAGAAGATTTGTACAATATTAATTATATAAGAGAAAAATTCGTTGAAACCGTTGGATTATTTAACTTCAAATTAATTGAACCTTCTCCAATTGAGATGCTTGATACTCTTGAAGCAAAGGCTGGTGCATCGATATCACAAGAAATTTACAATTTTACTGACAAAGGAGACCGGAACGTTGCATTAAGATTTGATCTTACAATTGGCATGACAAGATTCGTAGCAGCAAGAAGAGATTTCAAGATGCCTAGTAAAGTTGCTGCATTTGCAGGAGTTTGGAGATATGATGAACCACAGGCTAACAGGTACCGTTATTTTCATCAATGGGATATAGAACTATATGGTCCATTTAATCTAGAAGCTGATGCAGAAGTAATCGAATTTGTTTCTGTGTTTTTGAAAAAGCTCGGTCTAGATATTATGATTGAAATTAACGACCGTCAATTAATTGAAGAATATATTAGGCAGAAATTAGGGTTGCGCGAAGAATTAGCTATTCTAGAAATGTTAAGAGCAATTGACAAATTCCCAAAAAAAGATGCAAAAACAATAGAGGCAGAATATAGGGATAAATTTGAGTCTTCAAAACTGCAGGCCATATTATCTTTATCAAAAATTCGGGGGAATATCGATGAAATATATTCGAAAACAGAATTACATGAATTGGAAAATTGGGATAAACTTGCCGCGTTAATGGATTCATTAAAAACTAGACAAGTAAATAATGTTAGAATTAACTTTGGGATCGTAAGAGGACTGGATTACTATTCTGGAATAGTTTTTGAAGCATTCGATCCTTCTCTTGAATCTGACGCACTAGTAGGCGGTGGTAGATATGATAAGTTACCAGGTATCTTTGGAAGAAGTGATCTAGGCGCAACTGGTGCTGCTGGTGGTGTTGAAAGGATAATCGGAGCCTTAAAAAAGAAGGGAATTTTGTATAAAACTAATAAACAGATAGTTTATGTTGCCACTACTTCGGAGGTTGTACGAAGCAAAGCACTTGAAATAGCATCAAATTTGCGGAACGATGGAATTACTATTGAACACGATATTCTAAGTAGACCACTTCGAAAGCAACTCGATGATGCAGCTACGAGAGGTGTCACTATCACCATAATAATAACGCCTGAAGATATCAAAAACGATGAAGTTATTGTAAGAGAGATGGATGCTGGTGTCCAAAATAAAGAAAAGCTGAATGACTTGCCAAAAAACTTGAAGAGAAAATTAAGTCAAAAAGTATGATTCAATGGGTTTTCCCCATGTTCTTCTGATCTCTCGTTCATTTTTAATCATTAATTTATGATTTTTGATATTAACTAGAGTTGTAAAAGTTTAAGTTAGTATTCATAATTGAGCCTGAAGGAATCTACACTCTCTTAACTCTGACAATACATATAGTGCCTAATTATTAACACAAAATGAAACAATACGAAAGATAAGGCTACCTATATAGCATGTCAGAACAGAATTCAAGAAGCAAATGGTTCTCAAACATTCTATATACTACACTATTCAGTGTATTAAAACAGAAAGCCATGAAGTAAAAACCAAGTACTATGGATAAAATCATAGGCGACAATGTCTCGTTATTATTACTTATTTCATTTCATACTGCAGCTATGACTTAGCCATCCAACGAAATGATACAAGACAATTAGTTTATATTTTTATGATAGTATCTTTGAATCGAGATTATCAAGTCTCATCCTGATAACTTCGGTTCAATTACTATAGCAATTGGTCCAGTCAATAAATATTTATGACAAACTTTTCATAATTATAATCGTTTGAGGAGAAACTTACTTGGTTGATACTATTTCTCATGATGTACTTATTATTGGCTCGGGCCTAGCAGGACTTAGGGCAGCCATTTCCTGTTCTGCTTCTAGTAAAAACCTAAGTATAGCAGTAATTTCAAAAGTGCAAGTAATGCGTTCACACTCTGTATCTGCTGAGGGTGGCACTGCAGCCGTTTTGTTTGAAGAAGAGGGTGATAACAAAGAATCTCATATTTACGATACTATCAAAGGCAGTGATTTCCTAGCAGACCAGGATGTTGTAGAACGGCTTGTGTCAAACATGCCTTCTGAGATATATCAATTGGATCATTGGGGAATGCCTTGGTCAAGGAGAGAAGATGGTAGAATTGCTCAACGAAAATTCGGTGGATACTCCTTTCCGAGGGCAACATATGCACAAGATAAGGTCGGATTCTATGAAATGCAGACACTTTATGATACGTCTCTAAAGTATGATAATATCCACTTCTATAATGAATGGTTTTGTACAAGAATTCTTAGTGATGAAAACAATAGATTTAGAGGTATATCGGCTATTGAAATGAAGACTGGGAATTTCATGATATTCAAGGGAAAGGCGGGTATAATTTGTACAGGTGGAGCTGGGAGGATTTATAGTTTTTCAACTTATGCTTATTCCTCTACACCTGATGGTCTAGACATGGCATACCGTGCCGGCCTTGCACTAAAGGATATGGAATTTGTCCAATTTCATCCTACAGGGATTCTGCCATCTGGTATCTTAATAACAGAGGGTGCTAGAGGTGAAGGAGGTTATCTTATAAATAAGAATGGTGAGAGATTTATGAAGAACTATGCACCAAAAACATTAGAACTCGCTCCGAGGGATGTAGTCTCTCGTTCTATGATAAGAGAGATTCAGGAAGAAAGAGGGTTCAAACATGAGTCGGGTGTAGACTGTTTAAAATTAGATTTAACTCATTTAGGAGAAGAACGAATTAAGGAACGTTTGGCTGGAATAAGAGAGATTGGAATTAAATTCTCTGGGGTAGATATTATTAAAGAACCAATAGAGATACGACCAGTATGTCATTATATGATGGGTGGAATTCATACTAACCTTGAAGGTTCTACTGAAATGCAAGGACTTTGGGCAGCAGGAGAGGCAGCTTGTAACAGTACTCACGGGGCAAATCGTTTAGGCGCAAACTCTACTGCAGAATGTCTAGTATGGGGCAGAATTACTGGTGAATTGGCAGCACAATACGCTTTGAAAAACGGGAACAGTTCAATAACGATACCAGAACTGCAAGTAGCACAGGAAGAAAAAAGAATTTATGATGAGATATTCAGGGGGAGAGGTCAAATAAATCCATATGAAATAAAGAAGGAATTGACAGATACTATGGACGACAAGGCTTATGTATTTAGAAATGAACAGGAATTGATTGCTGGTTTGAAAAAAGTACGAAGATTAAAAGAACAGACTTGGAAACATGTAGACGATAAAGCAAGGGAATACAACACTAATTTTACAAATGTTATGGAAATTGACTCGTTACTAACAATGTCTGAGATAGTGTTAGTTGGAGCCTTGAATAGACGTGAGTCCAGAGGAGCACATGCCAGAACCGACTATCCGAATCGCGATGACCGCAATTTCCTTAAACATACTCTTGCTTATTCTTCTACAGAAGGACCTCATATGACGTGGTATCCTGTAACTTTTACACGTTATGCACCGGTGGAGCGAAAATTTTAAATGGAAACATCAAAAGAGAGCAATAGCACCGTCCGCAATAACAGAGAAGGACTAAAAGGCTGGCTCAATCCGGCGAGGTATGGATGGGAACGTGTATCTTATTGGTTTCAAAGATTAACTGGGTTATTCTTGTTAATCTATTTTATAGGTCACGTGTATGAGACCAGTTCCTTAACAGGAGGACAAGCGGCTTGGAATGCTCTCTTAGCGTTGACACAAACAGTTCAAGGTCACATTTTTCTGATACTTGTTATAGGCGCAAGTACATTTCATTCCGTTAATGGTATCAGACTGATCTTTACTCATGGCGGTATGGGACTTGGAAAGCCTGGAAGACCTGATTATCCTTATGATGCTTTATCGCTTAATTATCGTCAAAAGTCTGGCATATGGATAAGCTTAATTTTGGCTGCGTTAGCTATGTTGTATGGTGCCGATGTACTGTTTGGAACAAAATAAGGGAGCATAAATTATGATAAGAGAAAGCCTCATAATGAGAATTCATTACATAACCGGAATATCCGCCTTATTTGTAGTCGCTGTGCATATAACTATGCGATTGCTAATGCCATTTGATTCTAGTATAGAATATCAAAACATTATCGCGAATTATCATAATATCGCTTACTCCATACTCCTTGAGTCTATACTTGTACTCATTGCTATCCATGGTTTTAATGGGTTGAGAATTATGTTGCTCGAACTAAGACAGAATAGACTGTGGGAGAACGGTGTTACCATTTTTACTATTTCCGCAATGATGACAGTTGTTGCTTATGGGACTAGAACGATAATACTAGCCCAAGGCCTTGGAGCGTAAAAATGAACGAACTAATAAAGAGAATCAAGATGTTTAGAAACAATCATCCTGCAGGAGATGAAAATGCAGACAATGAAAAGAACATTCGTGAAAAAATTAATCTAAAGGTCTTTAGAACTAATGGAAAAAGTGAGTCTCATTTTGATACATTCGAAATTCCAATAATGAGATGGACAACTGTACTTGATGCCCTTCTTCATGCAAAAAGCTACTGTGATAGCAGTATCGGAATACGCTATTCATGTAGAATGGCGTCATGTGGGTCCTGTGGTATGAAAATCAATGGAATTCCCAGACTTGCATGCTACACAAAAATCTCAGAGCTTAAAGGAGGGATAGTAAGTTGCGAACCATTGGCGAACTTTCCACAAATACGCGATCTAGTAACTGACTTTTCGGTATTCTTTAATCATCACAAACAAATACAGCCTTTCATACAAAACGAAAATATTCAGACTGAAGATAGGGAAGTGTTAACAGAATATATTCAAAAGCCAGAAGATGTTGACAAATATTTGCAGTTCTCATATTGTATTAAATGTGGATTATGTTATTCTGCATGTCCTACTGTAGCTACAGATACAAAATTCCCCGGTCCTCAAGCGTTATCGCAAGCATACAGATATAGTGTGGATAACAGGGATAATGCACTGGGAAAAAGGCAAAATATCATCGACGACAGGCACGGAATCTGGAGATGTCACTTTGCGGGATCTTGCAGCGCTGTATGTCCCAAGGGCGTGGACCCTGCCTTAGGAATACAACTATTAAGAGGTCATATGTTGCGTTTCTCAAAGAATGAACAGAAATTAGCTGAACTACAGGATAGAGGATTAGATAAGAGCTAACTATAGGCCTTCATTATGGTTGGTCTAAATTGAGCGTATTAGAATCTCCTTAGAAGATAGAATTATGGTTTCTCGGGTGGTTTGCTTTCATTTACCTGCTTGTTTATTGCGTCGGCCATGAAGTGATTGCTAACGTTTACTCTTACATCTTGAATCCCTCGAAGTTTGTGTATATTATCCCGGACGTCCTGTGCTATTTTGAAGCCGAATACTGCTGGACAAAATGGACTGGTTAGATGTAAATCTATATTAATCTTTCCGGCATCTATGTCAACTTTGTCTATCAATTCTAATTCCATTATAGAAACACCAATTTCTGGATCTACTATTTTTGTTAATTCATCAAATATCTGTTTCCTGATTAGTTGAGTTTCTTGGCTCATAAGTACTAACATTGGAAGAACAATATATAACTATTACAGAAAATAATTATATTATGGAAAAAAGACATCTAGTCCTGTCAGTGTAGACATCAAAATTGGTGAGCACCCGCTAGAGGGAAGTAATTACAGTTTCTTTGAGATGTTTTGGTAATAATTAACTAATTAATGATTATACAGTACCTATTCATAAAATTCATGTTCTTTGTGTGGGTCTAGTTAAAATTAGAAATGGATTATATTAAATATAGAAAGAAAATGAAATAATCTGATCATATCAATGGTATACAGGTCACGATCTACCAAGGGACTACATAAAGATATGTTAAATTTTCTGTCGTCTGTGGAGAGTGACGGTTGTATATTATACTATGATGTATTGGGAAGCGAAGCTCATTCTATTATGTTATATGAGATTGGAATATTGAGTTTTTCGGAATTAAAAAAAATTTTGGCCGCACTTCAGGAAATACAAAATAATCCTGCAGTTCTAGATATCAATGATTTTGAAGACATCCATGAATGTGTTGAAGCAACTGTAATAAAGTTGGCAGGAATGAAGGCAGGAGGCAAAATGCATACAGCACGCTCACGAAATGATCAGGTAGTTTTGGATATTCACATGAAGATACGTGACGATATTAATAAGATCTGCACTTCAGTATTGAACCTGATAGATTCGCTTCTCAAAAAAACAAAGAATAAGTCTATAATGATTATGTATACACATTTACAACAAGGCCAAATCGGAACGTTTTCTCATTTTCTTTTGTCCTACGTGGGTTCTCTCTTTCGAGATATGGATAGACTTTATGGAACGTATGAAAGAATCAACCGTTCGCCCTTGGGAGCTTGCGCAATAGGTGGGTCAAGTATTAACATTGATAGACATATGACTTATAATTTACTAGGGTTTGATGGCGTTATAACAAACTCTATCGATGCCACCAGTTCACGTGACGTACTCATAGAATTCACAGCAAATCTTTCAATTATGATGTCGTCATTGAGTAGGATGGCAGAGGACTTTATAATATGGTCTACATCTGAATTTGGATATATAGAAATTTCTGATGAATACGCTTCCACTTCGAGTGTGATGCCACAAAAAAAGAATGCTGATCCGCTAGAGCTTATTAGGTCAAAATCAGCACAGGTTTCAGGTAGTTTGGTTAGCATGCTTACAACAGTCAAGTCTCTTCCGTCAGGTTATAGTAGAGATCTCCAAGACCTAAAGCCCGCATTATGGAGCGCATCTAACACTACAATCAAAGTCTTACAAATGATGACTTTGGTGGTAAATTCACTCGAAATACATGATGAAAAAATGAGAGAGATGGCATTAAACAGCTACGCTATTTCAGTGGATATCGCCGAACAACTTGTAGTAAGAAAAGGGATGCCATTTCGCTCTACCCACAAGGTTGTTGGATCTCTAGTCAAAGAAGCTGCTGCGACAGGAAAACCTTCTCTAAATCTATTAGGACAGGAAGATATCGAGAATGTTTTGAAAAAAATAGAATGTAATATGGAGCCAATTGA
>JAICSL010000163.1 GCA_025936955.1 Nitrososphaeraceae archaeon | reverse complement strand
ATAGATGCTATAGGAAATCCATTGCCCATTGATTTGGCAAATGTTGCTATATCAGGTTTAATTCCAAAGAATTCACTGGCGCCTCCTAGTCCAAGCCTAAAACCAGTAATAACTTCATCAAATATCAATACAATATCATTTTGCTGCGAGATCTTTCTAACATCACTAAGATAATGTTTTTCAGGTAATGCAAGCCCCATGTTTGCAAATACTGGTTCTATTATAATGCACGCAATATCATCGTATTTTTCAACTGTTTGCGCTATTTCATTGGAGTCATTATAAGGAACGACCAGTGTATTGGAGGATGCCTCTTTTATTGTTCCATCAGACGCTGGAATTCCTACAGCGTTAGAACCAGCATGTACTAACACATAATCATAAGCACCATGATAACATCCTTCAAACTTTAAAATCTTCTTTTTCTTTGTAAATGCTCGTGCGAGTCTAATTGCATTCATGGTTGCCTCCATACCAGTATTTACCAATCTTACTAGTTCTGCACATGGAACTACTTTTGAAATCAATTCAGATAATTTCACTTCTTTTTCGGTGGGAATACAGAACAAGCTTCCATTATCGAGTTGTGATTTTACTGATTCAATTACTGCATCATAGGTGTGACCAAGTAAAAGGGATCCGTATCCCATACAATAATCGATACATGTTTTATGATCAGCAGTGACTATTTTGCTTCCTCTACCCGAAATCGCAAAGAACGGGTATGGTTCGTAAAAACGTATGGGACTATTTACTCCGTAAGGCATTACTTCCTTGGCTCTAGCAAAAAGATTTTGAGACATATTAATGTCAAATATATATTTGCATATAAAATACTATAATGGGTATATAATGACAATCATTCATTTAATAGTTTTGCCATTTTCTTTGCTTGGTATGTAATAATCATATCTGCACCTGCTCTTTTGATAGCTAATAAAAATTCTGTCATTACAGCATTTTCATTAATCCATCCTTCATCTGCCGCTGCTCTAATAAGAGCATATTCTCCAGAAACACTATATGCACAAATAGGTAAATTAGTATTCTGTTTTGCTTGATATATTAGATCAAGATATGGAATAGCAGGCTTTATCATAATGATATCTGCACCTTCATTAATATCAAATTCTATCTCACGCATAGCTTCTCTAGCATTCGTAAATGGCATTTGATATGTTTTTCTATCCCCAAATTCAGGACTAGAATTGGCTGCATCTCTAAACGGTTCATATAATGGAGAGGCTTGTTTTGCAGAATAGCCCATAATAGCAGTGTCAGTAAATCCAGATTTATCCAAACCCTCACGGATAGATTTTATCTGACCGTCCATCATTGCTGAGGGTGCAACTATATCTGCCCCCGCCTCTGCATGGCTTACAGCAACTCTAGCTAATGATATAATGCTACTGTCGTTATCTACTTTCTTATTTAAAACTACTCCACAATGTCCATGAGTAGTATATTGACACAGACATACGTCTGTAATAATGGCAATTTTGTCGCCAAAATGTTTACGTATCAATTTACATGATACTTGCACAATTCCATTCTTGTGAAACGCAGAACTTGCATTATCATCTTTATAGGAGGGAATACCAAAGACGATGATTGCTCTGATACCAAGATCGAAAATCGTCTGTACTTCAGATATAATTTCAGAGAGCGGTATTCTATGAATCTCTGGCATTGATTCTATCACATGAGATCTCTCTATTCCCTCTTGAATAAAGATTGGACAAATCAAATCCTTGACTGAAAGATGAGTTTCCTGTAAAAGGCCTCGTATTGCAGCATTTCGCCTCAACCGTCTTAATCTAACGGTCGGAAAGGAACTATTACTGTAATGGCTACCGCCATAGTTATTCTTCATATTTGAATAACCGCGCCACAATCTTCAACATATCTTCTTTGTGTTGATCATCCATCTCTAATTCTTTTCTAAGATTATTCATAGGAGCAGAGAGAATTCCTTCCACGAGAGCATGGGAAAGTTGCTCTATTATTCTCGCTTCTTCAGAGCTTATTTTTTTTCCCAGTATAGAAAGTGCTTTTTGTAATTCACGATCTCGGATAGTATCTACGCTTTTGAATACAGAAACTACAATGGGATCTGCCCTCTTCCTCTTTAATACAATATCGACGGATTTCATCTCATTATCAATAATTTTCTCTGCCGGTTCGATCTCATTTTTTCGAGATCTAATATTCTTTTCGACAATTTCTGTAATCTGATCCAGATTTATCAAATTGACTTTGTTTATTGTTAAAATCTTATCTTCTACAGTTCTAGGATTTGAAAGGTCAAAAATCATCATTCCTTCTTTTCGGCTATTCATTGCGCTTTGGATTCTATCGTATGTAACCAAGTAATAAGGTGCAGTTGTAGAAACAAAAATCAAATCAACTTTATTAAACATCTCTAATGCATCTTCAAAAGAAATTGGCATACCAGCTACAGTAGCAGCAAACGACTTGGCCCTCTCAAATGTCCTGCTAGTAATAATAAAGTTGATGTCTCTTTGTTTCAATGATTTAGCAATAAGACTTGCACCTTCGCCGGATCCTATGAGCATAATACACTTATCTTTCAAATTATTAAAATGCTCTTCCGCCATGTTTACAGCCATTGAACCTACTGATAGACTACCTTTATTTACACTTGTACTGGTCCTAACTTTGCTACCGACTTTTATAGCCTTATCAAATATCAATGAAAGTTGGAAACCGGCGTAACGATTCCTACGAGAGAATTCGAATGCTCGTTTTATCTGACCTAGAACTTGATCTTCTCCAATTACCAATGAATCAAGTCCAGATGCGAGCTTCATAAGATGAAGCACAACATCTTTGTCTTTACTAATTTCGACTGTACCTTCAAAGTCCTTATTATGCAACCCAACCAAAGAAGCCCAGCCATCAATCAATTTATGTTCATCAGAATTCTTGCCGGTAGCAAAAACCTCAACTCTGTTACACGTCTGTATGATCACACATTCCTTTAATGCATCTTTTCCTAAAAGCGTCTTATAGGCATAATCAAGATCCTTGAAGGTAAATTTCTCTAGAAGATGAATTGGCGCATTTCTGTAGGTTACCCTAGCATTCAGCACATGTAAATGTTGCGTAATTGTAGATGTCATTTATTATCTTTTTTCCATTCATACAATAGAGTAAGTGTAGCGCTTCTAGCATCATCAATCCGATTCTCCTTAATAAGGTTCTGAATATGTTCATTTTGGATTAAGGAATAAAGAAATTCTTTTCTTTCTCCCACTGCTTTTATTGTTGATTTTGCAGCAGCACGTGCAAATTCCTGTAACTTTGTATTTTCAATGTCTGTTCTTTTGATGATCCGCTTTAACACCTGCTCTGCTCTAATTCTTATTTTACGAGCCATAATTGGACTCTTGCCTGAAGTAGATATCGCAACTTGCATCACATCATCAATATTAATAATTGAGGTGTAGGAAAAGTCGCTAACTAAAGGATCGTCTGACGCGTAGACAAATGCACCCATGGAACGCCCTTTATCAATTAGCTTTCGATTTAATGTTTTATTATTAGTAGCAGCTAAAACTAAAAAAGGATCTTTGTACTTATCAAGTATACTAGCATCTTTTATATTGATTTTTACGACCTCGATTTGACCTTGATCGGCCAATTCATTTAGATAATTGTTTAAACGATTACTTATGACAGTAATTTTGCAATTCTGTCCTAAAACTCCTCGTACTTTTCTTATGCCCTCTGTGCCTCCACCAATAATTATCACATTTTTACCCTTAAGGTTCAGATCAACTATCAATTACAACACCGAAGCAACCAAAATGGAATAGTATTCTTTATTTATTTGTTGCATCATAAGACATCCGCCTATAATATTTGAATTATATTATGCCTCTTTATAATTTTTAGCAATCAGAATATCATTAAACGTAATCATCACCGTCATCAAATGAATTGGTCATAATTTCGATATTCATTATTTGCGTTATATAATGAGTTCTATTTAGTGTACATTTTTTTATATAGCTATACAATAACTGATAAATATTTATGAGTCTTGTTGAAACATCTTTTTTTGTTTTGTGGGAGGGTATTCACCATAGACTGCAACAATCATAGTAGTTCCCGAACACTTATTGCAAGATAATAATGTTTTATAAACATAATCACCATCGTAGAATGTTCTTTTAACTTTGTCACCACAATACTGACATAGCTCCTCGGTATAAATAGTTGGAAGTACCTCTTTTTTTTTTCCAAACAACAATTTATTGCGCAACTCCCAATGTGTTTCCAACACCGATAATCAAAACAGATTGTCCTTTAGAAGTTTTATCTTCAATTAATGCAAATACACAATTGCTAGCTTTTTCAATAGAATCAGAGATTTCTTTTCGCATAATTGTAATTGCATCCTTTACAGATTGTTTCACTATAACTGCATAAACTGGAATGTTGAATCGTGTTGCAACTTCTTCAAATTGATATTTTTCAACTCCAATGCCTCCTATTGCAGCTCCAATGCCTTCAGCAACTGATCCTGTTTTTTCACCCTCTAATTTCAATGCAGCGTCTACCATTATCATGACATCAATATTCTTCCCGAATTCACCGATTAGCCGTTGAACTCCTTCTCCAAGTCTACCGACTGTACCATTCGGTCCCTCTGCCTTAAGAAAATACAATTTTCTGTCCATATATTCATATTCACTATACACAGTTTCTCTTGCGACTACCTTTTTCTCTTTACCAATCATCATTTTTCCAACAACCATTGGGCCAATACTATCCCCTATTGGCTGACCTCTCTTGAAGGCGTTTATTGAATTTTTTAATGCATCTGCCTCTTGTAGTAAAAGTGGCATAACCATTT
>JAICSL010000347.1 GCA_025936955.1 Nitrososphaeraceae archaeon | reverse complement strand
TACTAGTCAGAAACCCTGTATAAATGACAGAGTTAAATTAGTATATATTGATGACGAATATGCTGGATTAACCCAAGATATCTGTGGAACTGTTACTGGTATTTCCAGCATAAAGGAATTATTCAGACGCGATAACAGACCTGAATCAATAATATGGGTTGATTGGAATAATGGAATTAAGCTTGGATTGATAGAGGGAGTAGATAAATATGAAATTATTTCAGATACTAAAGTGGAGCAAACAGTAATTCTTCAAGATAGTAAAAATCAAGGCTCTAATTAAATAAATAACTATATGATACCATATGGAAAAATACTTAGGCCTGTCTAATACAACAATATATACTAAAATAATAACAAAATGATATCACTAAATTGAAGAATTTGAGTAGTTTTTTTATTATTGCAGTAATTACGTCTGCTCTGATCCTAATAGGGTTGGCAGTATCTCCATCAATTAATATGATATATGGTCAGCAGCCTAGTCTAAACACTAGTAAAATAGCAATGCTGACATTTGGTGATACAGTGAAAAATCAATATACAATAGCCAAGCCAATACTAGATAAATATGGATTTAAAGCTAGTATTTTTATTACCTGTAACTGGGTGGGATTAGAAAATGAGAATAGGATGACATGGCAAGATATATCTGCATTACAAAACGATGGTCAAGACATAGAATCTAAAACTATGACCCACAGAGATCTTTCTAAATTATCTTCTACAGATTTGAATTTTGAAGTATCTCAATCAAAGAAATGCTTATCAGATCATGGAATTAATGCTACAATTTTTGCTACTCCACATGGTGATGAATGGAATAACGTTACTATAATAAATGAAATTTCTAAATATTATGAACTTGCCGATAATGGATTTGGCAGCATAATGTTCTTGCACTGTGATGGTTACAAAAAGAAATCAAGTCAGACTGATTGCCGAACATATTTTGATAATGGCACATTAACTTTTGCAAATAGATACTCTATTAGAGAATGGAGTCATAATACTGAAGATAAAGATCTATCATTTAACGATTCAAAGATATTTGAGAAGTTCGTTCAGATAGTTAATAATCAGATGAACTACAATAAGAATGGAGTAATAACTGCTGTTCCTATAATAGCATATCATAGCATAGATAACAATAAGACTAGATCCAGTACTGATATCAATTTGTTTGCAGAAGAGATGAAATATCTTCATGACAACGGATTTAAGATAATCACTATGTCTGATCTTGGATATAACGAGAATACAAAGTATTTGTATATAAAATAACACATGAGATAAAAAAGAATTGTCATCTTGTTGTAACCTTCTCAACAAGGATCTGGATTTTACATTTTCATGAGTCTTATTAGCTATTAAATGAATGGCTTGAATGCAAACTATAGAGCTCATTTTACAAAGATTAGAAAATTACTAATCAACATAAAGGACAGAATCTATCATCTTCAAATTAAATGTAAAATAGTCTATATGCGATCGAACTATTACTAGTTGAATCGGTTATTTATATGAATACAATAGGCCTCTATTCAATAGTAACTTTTAGCATTAATGATGATATTGTTATGCCTTAAAAGGCTAATGTATTGGAAGCTAAGCTATAGTTGGAGCTTTCTTTAAAATATCAATTTCTTTCATAATTTTCATGACTTGATCTGATAAAGCTGCTATTGCATTGTGTTTGACAAATTTCCTTCGGTAATGTAGTATTTGCTTGTTCTTTTTTGTTTCTCATCTTCATCTGGTAGAAACTTCAAAATATTGTTTAGAAAAAAACTATTTGCTATTATCATTCTATCTTTCTACCCATTTGAACAACAACTTTACGTTGTTCCTGTATATCGTCTGAAATCTGGTTAAATCAAAATATCTAATTTGGCGGCATGTTTTTCCTAGTTCGCTTTGCATTCATTGCGAAGACAAACATGGAATGAGACTGATTCTAGTTAGAGCATTCTATTATTTTCTTTTTCCTAGAATCCTATTTGAGAACTAATATCAAGCGGGCTCGGAGGGATTTGAGCTTTACTGGTAGAAGGGTTCATTTACTTTAACAGATCATAATCTTTAGGCTTTATTGTACATACTAGGATAAGCGGATCGATAGATAGATTGATGCAAATAATACATATGATTGGCCCAATATAGACCACAGGAAGATAGAATTTTAAATTTCTGATGGTTGATTTAAAAGAGTATGAAGATACGGTTATGTTGTCCTTGGCCTTAGCTCATTGAAAAGTGCCTGAC
>JAICSL010000387.1 GCA_025936955.1 Nitrososphaeraceae archaeon | reverse complement strand
TTAGCACCATGAAAGCCGTAATTGTAGAGCTGGTGTATTGAAAAGTTGGGCTGATAGTTTATCTGAACTGTCACTGACAAAGAAAAGTGCTGAAGAAGTAGATAAAATTTATTCTGCATTTGATATTATAGGAACTATAATAATAATAAAAATCCCTGAATCTTTAATGGAAAAAAAGGAATCCATTGCGAATGTGATCCTTCAAAATATTAAAACCGCAAAGTCCGTATTTTTACAAACTTCTGCTGTCCAAGGAGATTATAGAATTCGTAATTTAGAGTTTCTTGCAGGTGTAAATAATACTATGACAGAATACAGAGAGCATGGATGTAGATTCAAAGTAGATGTAGCAAAAACATATTTTTCCCCGCGGTTATCAACAGAAAGATTACGTATTTCAAAAATGATTACTGACGACGAAATCGTTACGAATATGTTTGCTGGTGTTGGTACATACTCTATTATAATTGCCAAAACAAACAAGACAGCTAGAATATACAGCATTGATTCGAATCCACAGGCCTACGACTTATGCGCAGTTAATGTGAAATTGAACAAAGTTGAAGATAGAGTTATACCAATTTGTGGAGACGCTGAAGAAATCATAGAGAAAAATATCAAAGGACAAGCAAATAGAGTATTGATGCCTCTACCAGAGAAGGCAAGAGAGTTTGTAGATTGTGCCGTTTCGGCATTGAAACATAGGAGTGGTATTATCCATTATTTTGCTCATATTAAAGCTCCCACGAAAAAATTGAGTATACCTATTGGTATGAAGGATACCAGAGAAGCATTCCAGGACTATCGACACGAAATTCTTGCGACAAGAGTAGTCAGAGAAGTGGGTCCAAGAATATATCAAATAGTAGCTGACGTTTCAATTACTTGCTGAGTACTGTTACTTGTTCTTAGGAACATATTTAATCAGGCATATCATCTTCTGATGTTTTAGTTGTGGCCATAGTATAGCCTATCCATCCCAACACGGCTAATAAGGCTGCTATTGCACCGATAACAGTAAGTTGCAGAACGATTATCCCCCATTTCGTTCCAAGCAAGACATAAGTATAAATAACAAATACGATAACTGATGCAACCAGAAGGACAATCCCTGTGATCTTCTTTCTTGCTAACTTGCTTTTCAAGTATTTTTGACAAACACAATGTATCTTATTTATGTATCTTTTCTATTGAAACCTCCCTTCTTAAATTCGAGTAATATTTCTTTTGATTTCTAACGTTATACAATAAAAGCTAGTTAGAACAAAATGGCTATTATAATCTCCATATAGAGCATCCGCATAAACACTGTTGCACTCCGCCTGTGGCATCCTGATACAAACTGGTTAGACTGAAATCTAATGTTATAAATACAATATGGATATAAAATAGAGTCAGCACATAAATCGTTTTTTATAATCAAGTAATAAATTCAGGAAAAAATTGTCTACTAAATAGAAAAATAATTAAATTCTCATAGTGGTAGCATAATCAACTAAATTCTAAAGCCATAAGATACGCATCTTCTCCATCCCTGTAGTATGAATGTAACCGAGATTTTATTTGAAAATGGAGTTTAAGGTACATGTTGACGGCTGATTCGTTGCTTACTCTCACTTCCAGGTATATTTCATCACTTTTCCTACTAACTACGCCATTCATACCTTCCAACATTAAAGCTCTTCCTATCCCCT
>JAICSL010000164.1 GCA_025936955.1 Nitrososphaeraceae archaeon | reverse complement strand
TATACTGTTATCAGAGTCAACATAATTCATACTGGAATTAATGGGTTAAAGTCATATAAGATTTACTTTCTTTGAGTAGACCTGTAACAAAAAAGAACAGACAATGTCATGTGGTAGACTTTTTAAATATACTTTATTTGCAAAGTTTTTTCCTTAATTGTTATGATTGATTGGCAACAAAAATATATGTTTGCAGATAGAGCTGATGCAGCAGCTATTTCCCAAACTATTGCATTATCTACCAAATCATGCTGAATTCAAAACACATGGTAGAAATATAGAGATATTGCTGAATCAAAAGGGCTTATTATCGAGAAATTAGAAACAGATCAGACATTACAAGATTTAGTATTAGTGCAGATATTACTGACTACTGTGAGGTCGTAGAATTATTTCCTATAATTTTCAGGATGCCTTTCCAGATTAGACTCGATTGAATTTACATTTGCATTCCTCTGGACCCTTCGAGTGTTTTGAATATTGTATTCATAGTTAATCAATACAAATATCGATTCTGTTGAACTACCGAAGTCATCAGTGATGCAATACTGCTGGGTAAAAGATCGCAAGAAGCAAGCACTTGTGGAATAATAGTACTTGTTTTGCTTAGTATCTCTACTTGGGATGGGACTTTCATATTAGGCTCGATAATCGGAATGATAGGTGGAGTTACTGCATTGAGTAATGCTAAGCAGTTTTGCCAAATACAGTTAGAAATAGTTAGAGTATCATACAGGATAAATTCAAGAAGGAAAAGACATTAAGTTGTTCAGGTGCTTTTCAAAGCCGTTTTTGCAATTATCATAGCGAAATCTTTGGAAGTATGAAATATGATATGAGAAAGTATGCAACACTTATACACCTTTATCCATGGTTACTGGCTATTTTTTCTACAAAAAACTCTCCTGCTCTATAAGAACTTCTAACAAGTGGACCGGAAGCTACATAAGTAAATCCCATTTGATCTGCAATTTTCCTAAGCCAATTAAATTTTTCTGGTGTTATATATTCAACAACTGGCAAGTACTTAGGATCCGGTTGAAGGTATTGACCCATAGTTAGTACATTCACTCCTACTGATCTCAGATCCTTTATTGTCTGAATAATTTCTTGTTCATTTTCTCCAAGACCAAGCATTATCGA
Source organism: Nitrososphaeraceae archaeon (assembly GCA_025936955.1). Lineage (GTDB taxonomy): Archaea > Thermoproteota > Nitrososphaeria > Nitrososphaerales > Nitrososphaeraceae > JAICSL01. The sequence goes on along the minus strand of JAICSL010000164.1, from coordinate 3,731 downwards.
AGACTTTGTATAAATTGTTGAATCGATATTTTTAATTTTTTTTAGGACCAGGAGAGATTGTTCATACGAAGCTCTAGCGTCTCTAACTTTAGGTGTAAGTCTAAGTACGGTTTCAATGTTATGACTTATAACTTCTGGTTTGGATTCAATTACCTTTTTTATTGAATCCTCATTTCCTCTGAAGTCTGGGATGAGTGATTCTACTATTATTTTTGGGCACAGGACTTTTATGGCTTTGATTGTTTTAGCTATGTGTTCTGCTCCTCCATCCTTTAAGTCATCTCTACAAACGGAAGTGATTACTACATATCTTAATCCCCATTCTTTAATTGCATTGGCTACTCTTTCAGGCTCATCTGTATCTAGTAAAACTGGTTTACCGCTATTAACAGCACAAAATCTACATCCTCTGCTGCATATATTTCCCATGATCATAATTGTGGCTGTCCCTGTTCCCCAGCACTCGGATATATTAGGACATCTTGCTTCTTCACAAACCGTATGAAGATCTAATGATCTAAGTGATTGTTTAACCTTGGTATAATTTTCTCCTGATGGTGCTCTTACTCTAAGCCATACTGGTTTTCTTATCAGTTTCAGTTCCATTTCTACACACTTATATAATCAATCAACATTGATAATAATAACAGTTAAACACATCAACTGTTAATTTTTTAGCTAGCTTACATATACATGAAAACCCCTTTTTATGATATTCACAAGTCGCTTGGAGCAAAAATGCTGAGCTTTCATGGATGGGAAATGCCTCTACAATATTCTGGAATTGTTGACGAGCATATCAACACTAGAACTAATGTTGGTTTATTTGATGTTTCACACATGGGTCGCTTTGAAATCAAAGGCTTCAATGCCTACGATTGTCTACAAACATTGGTAACCAATGATATTTCTAAATTAAACGATCATCAGGCATTATATTCTCCTATTTGTCATAATAATGGTGGAATAATAGATGATTTACTCGTATACATGATTAATAGGGAGAAATTTCTAGTAGTGGTTAACGCTTCAAATAGAGAAAAGGATTTAGAATGGGTTGTTAAGCATTCAAAGTCAGCTGTAGTTGAAAATATTAGTGATAAAACTGCTCTTCTGGCACTCCAAGGTCCTCTTGCAAAAAAAGTCCTTGATAAAACAATAGTTGACGTAAATTTGGATCAATTAAAACCCTTCGATATTGCGATTACAAATATTTTTGGAATAGAATGTATGATATCAAGGACTGGTTATACAGGAGAAGATGGTTTTGAGATATTCTTTGATTCTAACGAGATAGATATTTGGGATAAGCTCATACAGTCAGGTTCCAGATTTAATATTAAACCTGCTGGCTTGGGCGCCAGAGATACGCTGAGATTAGAGGCTGGTCTGATGCTTTATGGAAATGACATAAATGAAAATATCACTCCATTAGAGGTTCCACTTAAGTGGACGGTAAAATTCGATAAGGAAGAGTTCATTGGAAAGGAAGCATTATTAACTCAGCAAATAAATAGAAAGCTTGTAGGGTTTGAGGTTCTAGAAAAAAGGATAGCTAGACACGGAAATGAAGTATTAATGTATGGCGAGAAGGTAGGTTTTGTAACGAGTGGAAGTTTTTCACCAACTATGAAAAAGTCTATTGGCTTTTGCTTTGTACCTTTGCATGTTTCAGCCAACCAATTAATTGAAATTAATATTGCTGGTAAATTGTATAAAGCAAAAGTTAGTAGCACACGATTCTATAGGCGAAAATAAGATTTTTTATAGAATATGTTAAAAATAGATCTTTATGGTTGAGGAGGAGATTAGATTTACAAAAGAGCACGAGTGGATTATAATAAAGGAGGGACTGGCTGTTATGGGAATTTCAGATTTTGCTCAAAGACAACTAGGAGATATAGTTTCGATAGAGTTGCCAAGGGTTGGTAGTAGATTTGGATATATGCAAGCAATGGCTATAATTGATTCAGTAAAGGCTTCTTCTGATATATATAGTGCATTGAGTGGAGAAGTTGTAGAGGTCAACGAGGAGTTGCTTGAGCATCCCGAATGGATAAACCAGTCTCCATATGAATTAGGCTGGATTGTAAAAATGAAAGCATCGAATATGGAAGAGGAGGAAGTTAACAGTTTGATGCCAAATGAACAATATAACAAGTTCGTTGGCGAAATGGAAATGGAAAAGGAAAAAGAAGGAGAAGATGAAAGAGCAGGTAGACGCTAATTATTATGAATTACATACCTACAATTAAAAACGATAGAGAAGAGATGTTAAAGCAAATTGGAGTAAGATCAATAAATGATTTAATCGTGGATTTCAAGCCACTTTTTAATGAAAAACTTGATCTCTCCAAGCCAATGAGTGAACTTGAACTGGTAGAACATATGACGAGTTTATCTCAAAAGAATAAGATCATGAAATACTTTATTGGAGCTGGCTCTTACAATCATTATATCCCGTCTGCGGTAAACCATTTGTTGATGAGGGGAGAATTCCTTACAGGATATACACCATACCAAGCAGAAATGAATCAAGGAACGCTGCATGCTATGTACGAATTCCAATCATTCATATGTCTACTTACAGGCATGGATGTAGCTAATGCTTCTATGTATGAAGGTTCATCTGCATTGGCCGAAGCAGTATTGCTCTCCTCGTCTTATAACGGGAGAAAATGCGTTTTTGTAAAGAATGGACTCAATCCTCAGTATCTGGAAGTTTTAAAAACATATTGTGAAGCAGCAGATCTCAAACTCTCAAATGAGATTGATGAGAATACCACATGTGTGATTGCTCAGAATCCTGATTTCTATGGAAATGTTGAGAATCTAAAATATATATCCGAACAGGCACACAGAATAAACGCGCTCTTTATTACTTGTGTTGTAGAGCCTACTTCCCTCGCAATACTACAACCACCTGGAAATTATGGTGCCGATATAGTAGTGGGCGAAGGACAATCATTTGGTATTCCAGTAAATTTTGGAGGCCCGTACCTTGGATTTATGGGAGTAAAGGATTTTTTATTAAAGAAAATTCCCGGAAGAATTTGCGGCATGACTACAGATTCCAAAGGAAACAAAGGCTTTGTGCTAACATTTCAAGCGCGTGAGCAGCATATAAGAAGAGAACGGGCTACAAGCAATATAACAACCAATGTAGCATTGATGGCTCTAGCCTCTACTATTTATTTGGCGCTTATGGGTAGACACGGATTAATCAATGTTGCAAAACTTTCTTACAGTAGGGCACACGTATTGCATAATAAACTAAGGGGAATTGGCTTCAAAGCTCTGAACAAAAAACCATTTTACAACGAGTTCATTATGAAGGCACCTGAGGGATCTTCTGAAAACATTTCTTCAAACTTACTCAAAAATGGGATTCTTGGAGGTCTTAATTTAGCTGAAGATGAAATACTAATTTGTTGTACTGAGATGAATACAGTTCAAGACATAGAATCTTTTATTTCAGTAACAAAGGAGGCAATAATAAAGTGAAGACGATATTCGAGTACGAAGAACAGACTACAGGACATGTATACGATATTGAAGATAATGAAAAAAAAGGAGAAGATATTCTTACTGGGCTTCCAAAAGATCTAATTCGAAAAGAACTTCCTCTTCCAAATGTAAGTGAGATCAATGTTGTCAGACATTATACTAACCTATCAAGGATGAATTTTGGTGTCGACATTGGATTTTATCCACTAGGTTCTTGTACAATG
>JAICSL010000377.1 GCA_025936955.1 Nitrososphaeraceae archaeon | reverse complement strand
CTTTTTCTCAAGGAAATTATCAAAGAATCCTTCTTTGGTTGTATGTCTAAAAATGTTCGAAATGTTAGTGATTTAGCATATGCTATCCTATGTGGTCTCACCTCTTCAATAACATTATTACCAAGACTTTTCACAAAATTTCTTAAATCTAGAAGTGAGGTTTTTGCTTGTTCTTCTAACCCCTCTACAGGGTTTTCAAACGGAATGGCTGATTTGTCAGAATAAAGACCAAATTTGCTCATATGTTAAAGTATTACCTAAGGCTATTTTATACATATTCAAAATACCTGCCCGGAGGGATTTGAACTTGCTGGTAGAAGGGTACATGTATATCAAATTCCTTAAGCGGATTATTACCAAATATAGTGAACAAAAGGTATCCTAACAGCTTGACATGATACAGATAGAGTCTCTATACATTCATATTAATCACTAACCTTTGCCTCTTCATCTTCAGAGAGTCAATAGATCTATTATGATTTGTAGGTGACAGAAATGTGCCTGATTCCCTTTTCACCCAAAGAACAAAGCAAATTTGATTTGATAGTTTGACAGTATAATATGATCGCTGGAAGAAGTGCTTATGCGGCATACGCCGCTCAAAAATGGCTGTTCATAATAAACCAAATGCACTTAAATTGAAGACATTGATCTCATGATGAAAATCCATTTGGATATAACCGGGACTAAATACTGGTTCTCTGAAACCTTGATGACTCAAAAAGTAGTGCTTTCACAATGATTCTTACTTCCACTATAGATTTTGTATATGATATCTGATATGATAGATCCTCTTTTAACTGCAGAGTTGTTCTCTGCATCCATAAATCCAAAGTCTCCTATCAGCAACTGAAGTGGTTGACGGCCTTTAGTTGGCCTCTTGTTCAATACTGCATTTATGCTCCAGGCATTTTGCATCCACGTGTTAAGTTTATGATATACTGACTTGCATAAGACATAACGTTCCCACCAAATGGGCTTGCATTGCTATATTTCGAGTCCTTGTCAGGATTACTTGAACTATGGTTTGTAACAACTACTGTAATTTTCTTTGTTATGGCTAGATGATGTAATTTGCGCACGTAATTGTTTAATCATTCTGCTCGTTTTGCCAATCTACTATGCTCTGAATATTCAGATTTGTAATGAAACGTCATAGAATCTATAATGATAAGTTTTACTTTTGAATCAGCAGCAGAGTTACCTATGCAACTACAAGCTTGATCTATATACGACTCCTGTTCCTTGCTATCAGTAGATGTTTTAACCTGGATATTAGCAAGTGCTTTTTCCATTGTAATCCTCGGTCTTTAGCAATGGATTTAATTTTCTCTTCCCGAAATGTTCCTTCCGTATCAATACACACTACTTACAATGGAGGAGGTAAAATAATGCATAATAGATGACATAGATGACACAGTATACCAATCAAAAAGTTATCTCGATTGAAAAAATCCTTTCTGTTAAAAGACAAAGTGAAAATACTTTTTCTTCATTATTGATAAGCTGAGTTTTTTAAGTTGGAGATACCCAACCGCAAATCATCCAAGGTTGTTTCATAAAGTCTATCCATATTTTAATTAAAATACAGGAGTACGGGGATTGTTACCTTGATATATTGTGTACGTTGGGATGGCAGCAGATTCTGATATGCTAAGTATCTTCACTTAATTAAGTATACAAAGGTAATTATATATGATGAAAATATTTGTAGTACTATGAAAACCAATCTATCTGTTACTGATAACAATAATACTGCTACTAGTACTGCACAAATAATAAACCCGTCTAACAATACAGAAATGAAATGCTGTCCAATCAATAATACATTCAAAATTATCGGTAAAAAATTCACAATTCTAATCCTAAG
>JAICSL010000018.1 GCA_025936955.1 Nitrososphaeraceae archaeon | reverse complement strand
GTAGTAGTGCTGCTAGTGTTAGTGGTCCTGTAGGCGGTACTCTGACAATTCTAGCAGGTGCAAATGTACAAGGCAATCCATCATACGATCCTAATCCTATGACAGTAAAGAAAGGCGATGCAATACAAGTAGTAAACAAAGATACTACTCCTCATACTGCAACTAGTGGAAAAGGCGTAGACGATCCAAATGCATCAAAAATGTTTGATACAAATATAATCGCTCCTGGAGCATCAGCTAAAATTTCGACAGCCAGCTTGAATGCTGGAGAAGTTCCTTTCTTCTGCAAGATTCATCCATATATGACAGCAAAACTCACTGTGCGGTAGATGAACTAGGTAGAGAATTAATTTCACTCTCAACGGAGTATTTTGAATATTCTCAATTGTAAGGATGCTAATTAGATCAATACTGTTTATCGATAACTAAAGGATTCAGCATGGGATAATATTTATATCATTTTGTATAAGGACATAAGTATATGTCATTCTTAGAGGTCCGTGATTTGCACGCGAGTATTGATGAAAAAGAAATTTTAACAGGCCTTAATTTATCACTTAACAAAGGCGAAGTCCACGCTATTATGGGTCCAAACGGCTCAGGCAAGAGCACCTTCGCTAACGTCTTACTCGGTCATCCTAAATATTCATTAACATCTGGTAATATATTGGTTAAAGGAGAGAGTATTTTAAATCTAACGACTGACGAACGGGCAAAGAAGGGCTTATTCTTAGCTTTCCAATATCCTACCGAGATTTCAGGTGTAGGATACAGCCACTTTTTAAGAAACGCATATAATACATTGAACAAATCGTTAGGCCAAGAACAAGAAAGAGAGGTATTTTTGACTGTAAGGGAGTTTCATGATTATGTCAAACGAAATCTAGAAGCAGTAGGACTCGACCCGTCATTCCTAAGCAGATATCTGAATGAAGGATTTTCGGGAGGAGAGAAGAAGAGATCAGAAGTAATGCAAATGCTTGTTCTGAGACCGAATCTAGCAATATTGGACGAACCTGACTCTGGGCTCGACATAGATGCAGTAAAGGCTGTTGCCGAAGCGATTAACAAATTGATCGAAACAGGCGCAGGCTTGCTTGTAATCACTCACTATGCCAGAATACTAAGATATCTCTCAAAGATTGATTATATTCACGTAATGGCAAAAGGAAAAATTATTAAATCTGGAAACAGGGAATTATCCGAAGAGTTAGAAGTTAAAGGATATAACTGGCTAGGTTTAGAGGAAAAGTAAATATATCAAATTAAATATTTTTGACTCTAATTCTAACGCACTGGAGTACAAATGCAGGTATTAGACTCAATGATTAGTTTAAAACCTGTACAAAATTTTTCATGTTATTGATTTCTGTTTATTATTAAAAGTAAAGAATCAGATTAAAATATATTGGTTTTTTCTCTTAATCCAGTACATGAATATTAAGCAAGAGATAGAGAAGATCGATAATATAAGGAAGGAATCAACAGAAACAATAACGACTTCCAATTTATCAAATGGACAATCCTCATCAGAGGTTTACCTGAATTTTAGCTTCTTTAAGGTTGATCCAAAATGGCGGTGGCTTAATGAAATAGGCAAGGATGAAGCTGCTAAAGAATTTGCAAATTTATTAGATGTTGCTAGAACCAAAATGACGGTTAAAGCGTACTCTACATTGGGGCTTCATAATGGTGTTGATTTTATGATTTGGATGGTTTCAAATTCTATTGAAAATATTCAGGTATTGACTTCGAAAATCTATACGACAATTTTAGGAAAATACCTCGAATCAGCCTTGACATATTTATCAGCATCCCGTAAATCAATTTATGTAGATAAAAGTAGTCCAGGATTTAAGCTAACAGGTAAAGACCAACCAATGAAATATCTTGTTGTTTATCCTTTCATAAAATCCAGAGAATGGTATCTGCTTCCTTTTGAAGATCGGAAGAGAATGATGGAAGAACATATTATGTCTGCAAGGAAATTTCCGCATATAAGACTAAATACATCATATTCGTTCGGTCTTGACGACCAGGACTTTATGCTTGCTTTTGAAACAGATAGTTTAGGAGATTTTCAGGATCTCATTGTTTCATTACGAGAAACACAAGTAAGTAGTTATGTAGTTAGAGATACACCAATGATAGTTTGTGTTTATAAAGAAATAACTGAGATTGTAAAGAGTCTTGGATAATGCATTGTCATTGACAAACACCGATAGGATATCAGTAGCCCTTAAAGAATGGGCAATTGTATGTAAAGCTCTTGAAGAGGGTAGACAGATATTGCTTTTGCGGAAAGGCGGTATTATGGAGTATAAAAAAGGGTTTGAAATAAAGCATGAAAAATTTTTGTTGTATCCCACATATGAACATCAGTCAAGTGAACTAATACAAGCAGAATATGCTAAGAATTTTGAAAGCGTATTACAGAATACTCCAGAAAAAGGCACGAACAAAATTACTGCGTATGCTAGAGTCATAGAAGTGAGGGAAATTAACGACTTGAAAATTTTACAAAAGCTCACTAGATACCATATTTGGAATGACTCTTATGTGAAAGCCAGAATGTCTTATAACCCTAAAAAGCCTATGACCGTCTTGTTATTACGTGTTTATAAAGTCCCTAAATCAATAGTCATAAACACCAGACCCGAATGGGACGGATGTAAATCATGGCTTTTAATTGGATTCAATTTATATGATAATACTACAATAGAAGATAAAGAACAAATGCAACCAATAAATCAAAACCATCGAAACCAGAAGAACCATATGGATAAACCGGTTTTAGATGATGCAAAATTCAATTTACTAGCTTCCGAAGTGTTGGAGATCTTGAGACAATAATGAAATACCGAAAGTTAGGATTTAGTGGAATTGAAGTAAGCGAGATAGGATTTGGCGCTTGGACAATTGGTCTTGATTGGTGGGGTAAGAAGATCGAAGATGATGAGGCCATCAGAATGCTAAAAAGTGCATATGACTTGGGTATTAATTTTTATGAAACCGCAGATATGTACGGAAAAGGAAAAAGCGAAAAAATTATTGGGCAGGCATTCAAAGGTATGCGAGATGAAGTAATTTATTCTACAAAATGGGGGTATGATATGTATAATGTAGAGCAAATAGGACATAATGAAATTCCTCAAAGACATAACTCTGAATTTCTTAGGTATGCTTTAGAGAAAAGTATGGAACGTTTACAAACGAAGTATATTGATGTCTACAGTCTTCACAATCCAAAAATGGATGCAATAAAAAACGATGATCTATTCAATAGCCTAAATATTTTACTACAAAATAAAACGATTCGAAGTCATGGTGTAGCGTTAGGTCCTGCAATAGGTTGGCAAGATGAAGGACTCTATGCTATGGAAAATAGAAATATTACTTGCCTTCAAACAGTATATAATATTTTAGAACAGTGTCCTGGAAGATTACTTCTAGAATCAGCTATTAAAAATGATGTAGGAGTCATAGTTAGAGTTCCAGATGCTTCTGGCTTATTAACGGGCAAAGTTAATGAAAAAACTATATTTGACAAAAATGATCATAGAAGCGCTAGAAAGAAAGAATGGATTAGTGAAGGAGTGCAAAAAATTCAAAAAATGAAACCAATAGCAGATTCAAAGGGACTGAATATAACGGAGCTTGCTATCAAATTCATCCTTTCCCAACCACAGATATCTATAGTCTTACCTACCATCACAGAAATAGATGACTTGAAGATGTTTGCAGAGATATCAGACGGCCATTATTTTACGCAAGATGAGATTTTGCAGCTAACGAATTTATATGACAACCATTTTTACATTTAGTACATTTTTTTCGAAGTTTCCTATCTAATACCAATGTTTTTTTCTTCCAAATTAATGATATAGTATAGCATTCTTATATACAACTTGAAGTCCGTAATTTTTATGATCCTTTTTTAATTAACAGTACAATGAATAACATCCATAATATCTAAAATAGTGTGTATAGAACATTTAATACTTAGTTTTGAAAATAATGAGATTCTGGTAATTAGTAATCTATAATCAAATGCCCTGAATAGCCATAAGCAATTAATATTAGAAAACCCATAATCATTGCAAATTATAAACCGGAAACCTGTATTTTCATTGATCAATAAATGTTCTAGTTTTGCAACACTTGCTGATATACCCCTTTAGATATGTCAACTCTATCAAAGAAGAAAAACAGAATATAATAATATTCACAAAATAATGGTGTCCACGATTATTCTAATTGTTTCTGTACACTTAACGTTATTGGCGGAAAGTTGTCACTATATAACATGAGAGCTTAGTTTATTACTCCTCCAAGTTATGGATGATAAATTCCACATTATTTACTTTATAAGTGATAATCTCGTTTTCGTAATAATGCTCCCTATAAATATGCCTATGATAGATGAGGAAGAAAAAAGTGAGGTTCTGAAAGTTTTGGATGAAAACGCTCTCACATCAGCTGCAAAGAATGGAGGAAAGAGAGTACGCGATTTTGAAGTTCTTTTAAAGGATTTTTTGAAGGTTAAACATGTAATAGCTGTCAATTCTGGAACTTCCGCATTACATGCAGCGATGCTTGCTACTGAGAATATAAAACATGGTGATGAAGTACTCCTTCCGTCGTTTTCGTTTGTCGCTACTGCTAATGCGGTGATCGCAGCAGGAGCAAGACCAATATTTGTAGATATTAATAAGAGAGATTATACTATCGATATCTGTGATCTAGAACGGAAAATTTCTCACAAATCAAGAGCTATAATCCCAGTTCATCTTTATGGTCATCCTTCCGACATGGATGAAATTGCCGAACTTGCTAGCAAACATTCATTAGATATAATTGAAGACGCGTGCCAGTCACTTGGCTCAGAATATAAGAAGAGACAGACAGGGTCGTTTGGCATAATGGGCTGTTTCAGTCTTTACGCGAGTAAAGTATTGACTTCTGGAGAGGGTGGAGCAATCGCAACAAATAGTGATGAAATTGCAGAGAAATTAAAGATGATCAGAAATCACGGTATGGTCGAGGGATACGATACGGCCATTTTTGGACTCAACATGAGACTGCCAGAGATAAGTGCTGCCATTGCCAAAGTTCAGATGAAAAAGATTAGAAGAATGTTAGCATCAAGAAGAAAGAATGCAGAGTTACTAACAAGATTGCTTTTACCTTTGATTTTTGACATTGATAATATGCAATATAAAAGAGCGTCGAGTACACTCGAATTAAGAATTCCTGAGGAGACTAAAGAAAAACAGTTCAATTGGTATCTTTATACAATATCTTTCGGTATGGATGGCCTCAGAAACAATATCAGAGATAATATGCAAAGGGATAAAATCGGCGTCACCGTATATTATAATCCTCCCATACACAAAACACCATACTATGAAAAATCAAGCGGATTCACAAATAGCCATCTAACCAATACTGACTGGGCATGTGAACATGTACTGTCATTTCCAGTCCACCCTATGGTAACAGAGGAAGATATACAATTTATAGTCGATAGTTTAAAAAAGCATTGTGACAGATTTCTGATCTAATTGATTATCAATAAATTTAATTTTCTGTTTGATTGTATATGGTAGAGGGATTTTTGTTTTGTTTGTTGTAGTAGAATGCATTATTTTTACGATTATTCATTCTACTGACTTATGATTTTTCCGTTCTAGCCCTTTTTCTGAGCCGCTTTAATGGATATTGTAATCATATAATTTCAGAATACATTCATGCAGAGATAGAATTACATAATTCACAAAGGCGTAACATTATATTGGAATACAAAGCTCTAAATGGGTATCGTTATTTAATACTCATTCAAGGATCTTAGATAAGAATATTATTACAAAACAGGGTTCTGTCTATAGCGATATATTAGGTTTCATCAAGAGAAGCAATATTGCTTTTTGAACATGCATTCTATTCTCCGCCTCAGACCATACCACAGACGAGTTTCCATCTATTACTTCTGAGGTGACCTCCTTGCCACGGTTAACAGGTAGACAATGCATAAAAATAGCATCTCTCTTTGTCAGTTTCATGAGCTCTCTGTTTACTTGATATTTAAATAAAAAAATAGGTTCTCTGACATCGCTTTCATTTTCTTTGCCTATTGAAAGAAAAGTATCAGTAACAATCACATCTGCATCTTTGGCCGCTATTATGGGATCTTCTACAACCATTACTTTTGCAGAAGTTAACTCTGCCTCATATTTAGCCAATTGGATCAACTCATCCCTTGGTCGATAATTTTTAGGACAGGCTACAGTCATGTTGATGCCAGTTTTTGCACAACCTAACAACAGATCATTGCATACGTTATTACCATCTCCAATCCAAGCTAAATTTAATCCTTTTAGTTGCCCTTTGTATTCACTAATTGTAAGTAGATCAGCTAGCGCCTGGCATGGGTGAAAACTATCCGAGAGTCCATTTATGACTGGAATATTTGCAAAGTTGGCCAACTTTTGAACATCAGTATGATCATAAACTCGAGCCATAATACAGTCTAGATATAAAGACAATGTTCTTGCGGTATCCTCGATTGATTCTCCTCTAGATAACTGAATATCATTATAATTAAGGGATACAGCGTTTCCACCCATTTGATATATTCCTGCTTCAAAACTGACTCTAGTCCTGGTGGAAGGTTTTTGGAAAATCATCCCGACAATCTTTCCTCTTAATAATTCTCTTGACCTAGGACACTTTGTCTTTTTTTTCAAAACCCTAGCTAATTTGAGAACCAAAGTAATTTGTCTGGCGTTTATATCTTGGAGGCTTAAGAGATCCTTAGTAGATAAGTTTGCTTTGTTCACTTTCATATGAGAATACAATGTCTCTTTCTTTTTCCATGCATACGCATTAGTTCTTTAATCATTTTCTTTTCTCTATTGTAATATTCTTACTCCAAGACCTTAACATATGCGGTTACTCTGTTGAACTTCCCTTGTTTGCCTTCCTACCAAATAGCCCACTGAATATACTCTTTCTTTCTTTAACTAATTGAGACTCTTGATGGTCATTTTTTAACGAGCTAAGATTGTTTGATTTTTCTTGTGTATTTTCCAACGCATATTTCAATTCTCTGTCTACACCATCATCTGATTCAATTTTTGGATAAGAGATATCATTTGGTCCAGATGCATTTGATTCCTTATAAATCGTCTTCTTTGTATCTTCGGAGTGTATAGGTTGTGGCTGATCTTTTATTTTCAGGAATTTGATCTCTGAAGGTAACGGTTCTTGACTTTCTATTAAATATTGGTAGTCGTGAGTAAGGTTTTCAGAGTTAATGTATGTATCAGCTTTTTTTTCAGTACCATCCTGCTTTTCGATAGTTAATATTTGATCATTTCCTAATAGTGATGCAATGAACTTTTCATAATTAAACGAAATTATATCGTTATAACCCTGGCCAACTCCCAGACAAACAATTGGCTTTGATGTACTGTGGACTATCGAAATAGCTGCTCCTCCCTTGGCATCCGCATCCACTTTTGTTAGAATTGCAGCATCAAAGTTTGTAAACCGGAAAAACTCTTTTGCTTGTTGGATTGTATCATTCCCTGCCAAAGAGTCTCCGATAAATAACTTCATGTGCGGTTTCACCACCCTTATGATCTTACTGATCTCCTCCATCAAATTTTTGGCAGTTTGCATCCTGCCTGCGGTATCAATCAAAACTGCATCAATATAATGTTTCTTACTATATTCAACTGCGTCTCGAGCTACCGAGGATGGATCAGCCCCATATCTTTGGGCAATAACCTTTATCGATAAATTCCCAGCATGTTGACTAAGCTGTTCTATTGCACCTGCACGATGTGTATCTCCGGCAGCTAGAACTACTGATATCCCACTTTTACGTAGCATATATGCCACTTTTGCAATGGTTGTGGTTTTACCTGTCCCATTGATTCCAAGGAATACTATGATGAAAGGAGAACCCTTTGATTGTTGTCTATATGATTTAATTTGATTCACTAGATCTATTTCACCGGCTTTGGAAAACATTTCTAGGATAGTTTTTTGAATGTTCGATTTTATTATAGTTTCAGCTGTCTGTCCTTTTTCTATTTTTGTTCCCAATAATTCTTTCTTAAGCCTTACAAAAAGATCATCAATTACATCTTGTGCGACGTCACTTTCTATTAATTCCAGTTGCAAGTCAACTAAGACTTTATCAAGGTCTTTATCCGCTATCTCCTTTTGGGATATATTTCTTGCTGCATTAAAAAAGGCCTTTCGAAGCTTATCAAACAAATAACATCATCCGCTGAGTATTTCAATTATCACTACTTTGAGAATGCTGTGAAGGCACTTTCTGGTCTGCCTGTCGCAAGAGATCGTTAATGTGACCCTGTAATTGTCCCATTCGTGATGCAATTTGCTGTTTTTGGCTCCCCAGTTGTCGTAAAGCCATTTCAAACTCCTTAATTCTGGATTCTATATAATTGAGTGTATCTTCTCGACTTTTTTCAATGGTAACACCCCCTCCTACATTGACTAAAAGCCTGTCTAACTTAGGAATGAGGCCTTTTACATACACTCCTATCCCGATAGGAAAAAGAGATTCCACTTCTGATTCTATATTCTGTAATGCTGAAGAGGCATCTCTAGCTTCTTCCATTAATCGCGTAACCGTGTCTTCACGTGTGATGACGTCGTTCATATATGTTTCAAGAACCCTGGACTGTTGAACCATTTCATTAACTTTCTGTTGTGTTGATCCATGCTGATTGCTCATTTCGGCGCCCATTTATGTTGAATTCCCAATGTTTCTTATAACTGTGACTCTTGCGAATTAATAATACCATTCCAAAAGTTTAAGGATATATATGTTGCTTGTATCAGTTAACTGATATTTTACCTGCTTCCGGATCTCTAATTTTGCGCTTTAACCAATTCCCATAGTATATCCTCATATTATTTCCAATCAGCTATGGTACGAATCAAACTCCCTAATGAGGTTTCAGAAATAATTTAGGCATAGCTACCATATTAGCAAATTGCTACCAACTGACCACATTATACGCATATGAACATCTCAAACATGAATAGCCTACTCTGAAACGTATGCATAGACTGAACCCGTAAATCGTTTAGTAAAAAATAAAATAAAAAACAAGAGATCGAAGGATCAAATGGTGAATTTAAATATACGATATAGATCCTATGGATAGATATTGACATATTATGGTAGAAACAATTGAACTAGGTGAATTTGGATTAAATTTTTCATATCGCTGTCCTAAATGTGATTACCAGAATGAGGAAATATCAGCGAATGATCTTTCCAGCGGAAATGCGGAATGCGGAATGTGTGAAACCAGATTTAAAATAGAGGGTGTAGACGCAATAAAAATTATTGCAATTTTAGATTAGAATGAGATGAAGTTTACTTGCATTTTTGAAAGCTGTAAAAATTAAAGTAAACTTATAAATACTAAAATTACAGATTATCCAAGTTTACTGGAATGATGACCCTTCCTAGTAGAAAGGCTATAGAAGGCCCGACTAGAGCACCCCACAGAGCGATGTACAAGGCAATGGGACTCAATGATGAGGACCTAGGTAAACCAATGGTAGGCGTATCGTCAACTTGTAATGAGGCCACTCCGTGCAATATCCATTTGGGAAAACTGGCTCAATATGCAAAAGAAGGTGTAAAATATTCAGGATGTACTCCCCGAGAATTTACAGCTATTTCCGTATCTGATGGGATAGCAATGGGTCATGAAGGAATGAAAGCATCATTAGTAAGCAGAGAAATTATAGCCGATTCAATCGAAGTCATGATGATAGCCCATCAATATGATGCTATTGTAGGTATTTCAGGATGCGACAAGAGTTTACCAGGAACTTTGATGGCGATGGGTAGAGTTAACTTACCTTCTATATTTGTATATGGTGGTACAATTGTTCCAGGGAGCTGGAATGGTAAAGATGTAACAGTTCAAGATGTATATGAAGCAGTCGGTAAATATGAATCTGGCAAGATGAGCTTTGAAGATTTGGCGAGCCTAGAGAACGTCGCTTGTCCCTCTTCGGGTTCTTGCGCTGGAATGTATACTGCTAATACTATGGCTTCAATAAGCGAAGCAATAGGAATGTCCTTACCTGGAAGTGCATCTCCTCCAGCTGAAAGCGATAGGCGATATAGATTGTGTTATGATACAGGAAAAGCTATTATGCAATTAATCGAAAATAATATCCGTCCAAAAGACATAATGACTTTTGAAGCCTTTGAGAATGCAATTGCACTTGCAAATGCAATTGGCGGCTCTACAAATGCAATACTACATATTTTGGCTATAGCGAGGGAGATGGAAATTAAAATACAGATAAATGAGTTTGAGAGAATTCGGAAGCGAACTCCACATATTGTCAACATGAGACCAGGCGGTCAATACGTTATGTTAGACCTTGACAATGCCGGTGGCGTTCCTGCTATATTGAAAAATTTACTTGACAAGGACTTGATTAATGGAGATGTTCTAACAGTTACTGGAAAGACGATAAGGAAGAATCTCGAATCATTGGATTTTGGTGAGATTTCAAATTATCAAGTAATAAGACCAATCACAGACCCTCTACATAAGGAGGGAACCCTGAAGATTTTGAATGGCACTCTTGCTCCAGAAGGTGCAGTTATGAAAACTGCGGGTATACTATCTGATAAATTTATTGGAAAAGCGAAAGTTTTTGAAAATGAGGAAGAGGCCTTTAATGCTATATCCAATAGAAGAATAACAGAAGGTGATGTATTGGTAATCAGATATGAGGGTCCAAAAGGTGGCCCCGGTATGAGAGAAATGCTCTCGGTTACTGCAGCTCTAATTGGACAGGGACTTGGAGAGAAGGTAGCTATGGTAACGGACGGAAGGTTTTCTGGTGCTACACGCGGCTTTATGATAGGCCACGTATCACCCGAAGCGATCAGCGGAGGTCCTATTTCATTAGTGCAAAACAATGATAACATATCAATTGATATCAAAAAAGGGAAAATAGATCTAAATATATCCAAAGAAGAATCGTACGAAAGAAAGAAGAAATGGAAGCCCAAAAAAAATGCTTATATAAAAGGCGCTCTAGCCAAATATTCATCTTTAGTAAACTCTGCATCAGAGGGAGCTGTCACGCTTCCACTAAGATAAGAATATAATATGTGACTAATGAAAGGCTAATCATTACGGATCTTTGATCGGCTACCAAGATTTTTCGAAAAGTACTTTAAAAGAATGTTTTGTGTTTAATAATTAATGAGTTCAAAAGACAGAGTTGTGATAATTACTGGTGCAGCTGGTGGAGTGGGTAAAGCCATTACTAAACGACTTGTATATGAAGGCAACAAGGTTGTAATGGTAGGAAGAACAATATCGAAACTATCAAAGGTAATCGCAGAAATCGGAAGTGGATATAAGAAGAATCTTCTACCTATTAAAGCTGATATTACTAATGAAGCTGAGGTGTTAAGTGCAGTAGAACAGAGTATCTCAGCATTTAATAGAGTAGATATCCTCATTAATAATGCAGGAATCCTAAATGATCCTACTCCTTTTCACCTTATGGCAGATGACCAATGGATGTCATTGATCGATACCAATCTCATTGGCACATTTAGAATGACAAAGGCAGTTGTTCCTATTATGATAGAAGCTGGCAAAGGCAGCATTGTTAACATCTCATCTTTACTTGGAATGCGCGCTATTCCAAATGTCCCATTGTCTATCTATGGAGTAACTAAGGCAGGAGTAATAATGTTTACAAAAAGTATTGCTGTTGAGTATGGTCAATATGGTATACGCTGTAATTGTATTGTTCCCTCTACTATACGAAGCCCGATAATAGAACCATATTTACAGGATGAGCAAGCGAGAAAGATGCTCGAAACAGCATTCCCTTTAAGAAGAATAGGGGAACCAGAAGATATATCTGGAGCAGTTTCATACCTTTGTTCCAATGATGCTAATTGGATAACTGGGACTGTTTTAGCCGTAGACGGTGGGATCTTGGCAAAACAGTAGATATTTTATTCCTACTCCTTTATTCAAGCAAATGATCAGCGATTCAATTAAAAATATCTGACTAGGTTGAAAGATTCGAGGTGATCAATTTATTTCTTTGAAAGAAGATGTTTATTTTTCTCTAAAATGGGGATTATTTTCTCCATTATTATTTTATGAACATTTTTCCCCTCCGCATCAAATGACAATAGCAATACGTATGTAAGTGTACTATTTTCGTTTGTAATCGGTATGGTTGCCCTAATGAGTTTCTTGTAACGGGAGCAGGCATAAACGATCTTACCTAAAAGATATTCCCATCTTAATCTCGTGTACTGGCGTGTTGCAGCAGTAATTGCATATTGTGCTCTTTCCTCAAGATTCAGCAACGGTTTTAGTCCCTTTCTCTCAGAAGTAGCTAATATTTTACCTTCGCCATCTACAATTGCTGCAAATCTTATGAAAGAATCGAGTAGTACGACCTTATCGGTGATTTTCTGAAGGAGCTTTCCTTTCAACTAAGATTATTAGAGATAAACATGTATTTGACTTTCTTGGTGGCAAAGTAAAGTTAGCATCCATGTGGATTAATTAACGATTACCAATAAAGAAAATCTACCTCACTTCAGACAATCTGGAAAGTTATCAAAAGAACTGATTTCCTATAATTTTGTTTTCTTTGGGTCTAAATTTTGTTGACTATACAGATATATGCAACTATTTCTATTTCAGGTATAGTTCTTATTAAACAATACAGGCATTTTCACAATAGTTAATGATTTTGTATCTTTATCAAAATATTTCACTTATTTTAAATAATTACCTTTCTTACTTAACCTTAGATAAAAATCAAGAAATCCTTAATGAAATTTACGAAAAGAAACAAATAATTGTAAAAAAATGGATGATAGAGCAAATGAAGGAAAAATCATAAGATCGTCCATTATTGTTGGCCGCATCGATAAGTATATAATCCTGTACAGAATTACAAGAAGAATTAGCAGACTTCTTTAAGGAGGAAGTTGCCTTTAAACAGAAGACATATTACCATGCAGATGTTTGTATATGAGGGTTATTTACTTATAAATTCCCGAAGACTACAGATATTTTCCTAGAATATGTTTCTTCTGGCATTTCGAGCAAAATCACAAAAATCTTTTGAATGTCTTGAAACTTTGGACAATATAATCTATATCATGCGTGGGCGAATGATGGAGCTGTCGCTATCAGAACATGAATGACTAAGATGGACTGATAGTAATCAGACTAGTAACAAGATAAGACAAATTGAAGTGTATATGAATTTAGTTTAATGTTTATAAAATTTTTTACTTAACGAGCCCATTATAAACTGATGTCTATTCAGATGACGATAATGACTTGTCAAGGTATCAAAAAAGAAGTTGTGACATTTTAGCGGTCAAATCACTTGTCAGTTAATATAGTAACTCCAACCCAACTATAATCCCATGTATACTCGCTATGTAAGTTAAAACTTGTGCTATTTTAAATAAAAAGTCAATT
>JAICSL010000383.1 GCA_025936955.1 Nitrososphaeraceae archaeon | reverse complement strand
TAGGCAAATATTAGATATACCAAGGTTATGTAGGGCTTTAGCTATTCCCGGAGAGCTTGCTGAGAATTTTATAAAGGCTGGTAAACCTGAACAAGAGTATTCGTGGGACGATGAATTAGATAAGGTACAATATCTTCCAATAATAAACCAAATATTTCAGACTCTTCAAAGATATTTTTATTTGAAGAATAATGACTGGAATGATAATAAGAATAATGGCCCAATTGTATTAAATCCAAGTGCTAATCAAAAAGAAGCAATCTATACAGACATAAATGAACTAGCTGTGTATTCAAAGATGTATTATGATATAGAAACTATAAAATCAGATCCTTTGATAGCGAATGAATATCCTCATGGTAATCCATTTAACCATATTATTGATATAATGAGTCAAGGAGCAATAATTATTAGATTCAAATATGTTTCAACAAACAAGTCGCTTCTTCCTCCTGAAGAGAAAGTGGTAAGCTATCATCTTATGGATTTTGAGAATAAAAAGGTGCTTGGAGTACATATAGAAGGAGAAAAGAAATTTGGTATGTACAAGCAATGGGGACAAGGTGATGAAAGACTTTTGCCAATTTATCCAGAATATGCCAATACTATAATAAGGTGGGGAAAGCATGAAGTAGAAGAAGCTGTAATTAATAAAAATAGAGACTATGCAAGGGAGTTTCTTTACTAAGTGGAAGAAATTCTCAGAGTAAAACACTATTAAAAGTAATAATAAAAATAACTGAACAACAAATTTGCTGTATATGTCATCATCCTTCTCACCTAATTGGATATCTGTGCTTTCTGGACATGCATATATCAACCTTGAAACATACAGAAGAAACGGACAGCCAGTAGCGACCCCAATATGGTTCACGATTGACTATAACAATAAGATGATTAATGTTGTAACTAGGACTGAGACTGGCAAGGTAAAGCGTTTACGAAATAACTCAAAAGTACGTATCGTGCCATGTGGTATAAGAGGACAGCCCAAAGGTGAATGGCTTAATGGAAAAGCAATTTTTGCAACTCCAGAACAATTGGAGATCGCATTAAAACAAAGAAACAAAAAATATGGATTAAAGGCAAAGCTGTCTGGTATTTTTTCTCGTACTAAAGGTGATTTGATTGGAATAACGATCTCCCTTGACTAAACCAAACATTGACCAGCAGAGACCATGTAATCTTACGAAATAGCAGGAAGAATCACATAGAAGAGATGGAACAAATGACCAAATTCAATGAATATGGAATGAGTAATATTCTGAATAAAGATGGTACGGTAAACTATTATGGGAAGATATTGCCATCTGAAGAAGCAAATCAATACTTTGATTTGTTAATGCAAAATGTTCTATGGCAAAAAGACGAAGTCATCATTTTTGGTAAACATTCCACTACCAAAAGAAAAGTTGCATGGTATGATGATTCTTGATACTTGAATACCTATTCAAATACAACAAAGCGAGCATTAACATGGACAAAGGAACTTTCTGAACTTAAGCAAATAGCGGAAAAACTTGCAGGAACAAAATTAATTCCTGTTTGCTGAACTTATATCGCAACGGAAATGAGGGTACAGTATGGCATAGTGATGAAAGAACCACTAGGCAAGAACAATACTATGCTTCGTTGAGTTTTGGAGCAGAACGAAAATTCTCATTTAAGACTAAACAAAGTAAACAAACAGTTTCACTTGTACTTGAACATGGCAGTTTGCTTATAATGAAGGATGCTACACAGACCAACTGGTTA
>JAICSL010000092.1 GCA_025936955.1 Nitrososphaeraceae archaeon | reverse complement strand
TTTCTTCCTGAATATGCTTCTTGTAATATTTGCTGAGTTCATATGAGAGTGTTTCCTTCTCTAAATGGCTGCACCGCTCATAAGCAGCTCGCATTAATGGCACACTTGAACGAATAATTGAGTGTGTAGTAATGAGATAATCCATAAACCAAGATGGAGCACTATGCTTTAATGGTACAACAGTATTAGTTTCCCGTGAACCATAGGCAAGGCGTAGTTTAGTACGTAACCTAGTACTGAACGACGTTTTATAGTTCATTGTCTTCACTTCTTTTGCTGCTCCTTCATTCTAGCGAATTACCATAATATTTTCGTTGAATGCAGTGAATTATCTCTCATTGGATGATTTCCCTTCTCTGGCTTTTTGTAGTTCACTCATTGCTTCACTCACATAATTCCTTATATCAGATTTCGAAATTGAAGACTCTATACCTGCTTCCCCAACGGTTTGTCGATGCTTCTGCAATATATCGTCGGTATGTTTTTCCAATTCGCGATTAATATCGGCTAGCGCTATATTATCAAGTAGCTTTGATGGGTCGAGTAACGATTTCCTAATAGTTCGACGCAAGCTCGAGTCAGAAGCAATAGAGATTGCAGAGGAGTAGATACCAGCGAAAAACAAGTATGCCCCAAAAGCAAAAAATGAAGCAGCAACAACACCAAAAGGTAGATAGGAGCCTGCAGATGGATTTGCAAAGAAGGAAGCAAAAAGGATCGCTACACCTATCGCAGAGAGACGAAGATAATCCTTTAATTTGCTATCTGCATTCACTTGTATATTTTTTGAAATTAAGATGAAAGTAAAGCTAAGTAAGAAGCCCTCCCCTAGAATACCACCAAAGGCTAACATTGTGTAAAACATTACTTGTTGGTCGAAAATAGAATTCATAGAAGGAATAAAGAAAAGCAAAGAAATACTTCCTGCAAGAAGGCTTAGTAACGGTATAGTAAGAATAATCCAATACTTCACTCGTCCAAATATCTTTGAATAATGATTTAGCATTATAGCAGTTGCGGCCCATACAATGTATGCTAATGGCAGAACAAGCCAGTTTGCAACAGAAATAATTGCAAACATACTGCTAAGTGTTTCTGGATTTGCTTGAAATGGTTTAACCTCTGTAGAATGGGAATTCACATAAAAGCTAGACGATTGTATCGTTATCGAAGTTTGTGGTATGATTGTTACTCCTAATGTACAACAGAACATCAGAGAAGAAACAAGATATAGCAGTACAAGTAGGTTCCTTTTTGCTTTATACCATTGAATAAATTTGAAAGACATTATACCCATCAAGATAACTCCTGTTAACCAGCTTAACCCTTGAGATATTACTAGTAAAACAGTAAGATATTGCATCGCAAAAATTATTTGTAAAGTAATTAATATCAAAAGTGCAATAATTGAATACTGGATAAAAGGTATACCTCTAGAGATTAATAGCAGGTCTTTATTTTTGGTATCAAGCCCAGACTTTACTTTCTTGATACTGGCTATAATGGCAATACCTGCTGAAAGAGAGGTTATAGCAACAATAGTCGAAAACAAAACTATTCTGGTCGATTCGGGAAGATCTCGATTGATCATAGATGACACATCACTAAGTAACGAATCAAACAATAATGTGCCAATGAGAATTAGAATGCTCGCAGAAGAGATTTTTGAATCAGGGTTTGACAGTGACAATCGTCGCTTTTTTATCAGATTTTGATCCGTGTCTTCAATCACACTCTCTATCGCATTTTATGATCAAGAAAAAACAGCTTTCGAGCCGTCAATTTCAAAACATATATTTGGGCTCAAGATCGATACCTACTTTCTTAGCTCTGGAATACATCCTATGCAACGTGTCCAGCTCTTCTGCAGTAAATGAGTCCAAGACTTCGAGACTTGTTTGTGGTATTTTGTCATATGCAAATCCTAAATTGTCGCTTGCATTATTAATGGCCTCTTCAGGATTTAGCGTAAGTTCATTTCTGAAATTTTCATCTATAACAGCTAATGACACTATTTTTTGCAAATAATTTGTCTCTTCTGGCATATTTGTCGATTTTGACATGTATAGATTTAATAAAATTTGCTTTTAAACATTCCTACTATCGAATTTATAAAAGTAAAGTACGCTGCTTACATCAATACTTGCTGCTTTTAAGCAATACTAAAGAATTGATCAAAATGATAGCGCTTACCTATTATCCTTATGAAGATGAAATTTCTTCCATGTTGATCTAGAGTTCAAAAATACGCCATGAGAGATTCTTTCTTTAAATACAGCACACTTGTCTTGGATAATTTGAAACATGTCTAATAAGTTATCATTTTCCTGAGATTTTCATAAGGATTCTCTGGTTGAACTCCAAGGGTATCCATGCCGATAGCGGTCGTAAAATAAGGTTCCTATACTAAGAGAACAGTCTAGCTTTATAGGTTTTTCAGTTCAGGGTTCGTCCATAAAATAGGTGAACTAAAGTTTATTCTAACGAATCCATTCTTGTGTCATTTATTTGTACATTGGCTATAGGAATTCTGATATTGGAGATTACATAAGTAGCAATCTTATGAGGTTACAATAACCCGTAGTCGTTACGATATCTCAGAACGTATGAATCAATTTGACTTTATTTTAAGGCCCAATAGGAAGAAATCATTCATATATGTTGACATAAATGAAAGATGATGCTATAGCACAACTATCAGACCAGGTGATGGCCTTGACAGCTAGAATGAAGGATATTGAAAGCAGGCAGCAACCATATGTATCATAACTTTAGATTGTTTTTCCACGCTCTTTAACAAAACTTAATTTAAAAGAAATTAGAGTATATTAATAACAACAAGGATAAATCTGAGACAATCTGTCATGTCACTAACACAAATGGATGCGTACTTGGAAGAAGAGCTCTATGATGACCTCACGTATAGTATACAGAATCCTAATGGTTCAGAGTTTGAATCTAAAAAGAAGCGTATAGAAGACATTGGCAGAGAGTTGTATGCTGATGGAGGTACTGATGCAATGGAGAATATGTTTTATTCAATTGAATTTAGGATAAAAGAGGAAATTAGCAAAGATGCTAAACCATATCGCTCATGGTGGAACAATATATCTCCAGAATGGAAGTATTAATACTTAGCAATACTATCTGATGTATGTGATGTGTATGATACTCAATTAAACAAAAGGGACGTGTACCAATTGTATTACGGTAACAAAAGATATACCTAACTAAATTGGCATATGTGGGTACATGGTATCTTCTCCTCCTCCTTCTTTTGATAGTGAACAATTCAAGACAGAACAGCGTCAAAGATGGGATAGTGTTGCTGAAGGCTGGAAAGAATGGTGGCAAACAGTTGAAGTCGCTGCAAAAAAAGTAAGTGACAGATTAGTAGAACTTGCAGAAATTAGACCAGGCCAAAAAGTATTGGATATAGGAACAGGAATTGGAGAGCCGGCGATAACAGCAGCACGGAAATTAGCTGGTTATGGCAACAATATTCATGGTACAGGTTATGTATTGGCTATAGATGTTTCAACACAAATGCTTACAATTGCAAAACAAAGAGCTACAGAATTTGGGTTGCATGATACAATTGAGTTCAAAGAGGTCGATGCAGAAATGCTAGAATTATCAGACTCATCATTTGATGCAGTACTTTCTAGGTGGGGATTGATGTTTATGCCAAATCTAAATAATACTTTGAGCAGGATATTGCGTGCTCTACTACCAGGTGGAAGATTAGCATGTGCAGTATGGGCTGAAGCATCCAAGGTTCCTTTCATAAGCATTCCACTGAACATCGTAATGCATGAACTAAATGTTCCTACACCTCCAATAGGAGCTCTAGGACCTTTTGCTCTAGCAGATATCAGTATTCTACAAAATGCTCTGTCTAATACAGGATTTACAGATATCAAGTATGAAAGACTTAATGTAACCTTTGAATTTCATAGAGTTGAAGATTATATCAATTATACTAAAGATATAGGTAGTACAATTAAGATTATGTTAAGCAAAGAGTCAATAGAATGCCAAGAAGAAGTATGGCGCATAGTAACAGAACAGATAAGAGATAATTATGCTGTTAATAATCAGCAGCCTGTGAGAATAGATAATGAATGCATTTGTGTGACTGCTAAAAAGCCATAAAAACCATGGACAAAGATAACTTCAAGTTTGATACACCATGTGGAGTATCATATACATCATATTGTGATTCAGTTTCGATTCGTATTATAAAAAAGATGTGTATATATATTATCATATTATGCCATTTCCTAATTCTTCTAAAAATGCAATTTCTGAGAGCGGTTTTCTCTCCCTTGGTAAGTGTGCTTTTTTTCTTAAACTTTCAGGTAATACTTGATGTACATCCTGATAACCTATGGCAATCATAATACCTGCTTCAAAGTCTTCTGGTATATTGAAGACCTCCATAGCTTTCTGTACATCAAATCCACCCATTTCATGCATTATTAAGCCTTGATTAAAAGATTCAAGAAACATATTTTCATTTGCTGCTCCCAAATCGTGAAAATGAAGTCTATTATAATTTTTGTTGTCCGAATACGTTTTCTTTGTCATTGCACAAATTAAAACTGGTGCTCTCTTTGCATAATTGTTAATATCCTTCAAAACAGATTGTGCTTTCTTTAGCTTTTCAGGATTATCATTTGTAAATACAATATAACGCCAAGGCTGCTCATTGCGTGAAGATGGAGCCCATCTAGCAGCTTCTAAAATTGATAATAACTTTGCTCTTTCCACAGGACGGGTTGAAAATGCTCTAGCGCTCCATCTTTTCGCTACTAGATCATTTATAGGATGGTCTGCTTTGGCTGTTTTTGTTATTATTGTTGTCGCTTCTAATGAGGAAGTCGATGATGGCTTTTCTTCTTCTTGGTTATTGCTCACGATTATTCATAACCAGTATTTTTGTTGATTATTTCTATGTATTGCTTGGTAGATGTGCGGAAACCCATAGTTTAAAACACATTATTATGAACCTTGAAACTATTAAAATATGGCTATCAGGCCAAATCATTGCCTTAACAGCTAGAATGCAGGAATTTGAACGAAAACAGCAATAGTATGTATCATAATCTAAATTAATTATGAGGCTGTGACTGGAATATATGATTACTACCATATTGAATAAATCCAGAACAAATAATAATATTCTGAATAAATATGGAACAATAAACTATTATGGCAAGATACTATCCTCTGAAGTATCAAATCAGTACTTTGATTCGTTAATGCAAAATATCCAGTGGGAAAAAGATGAAGTCATCATTTTTGGTAAACATATTACTACTAAAAGAAATGTTGCATGGTATGGCGATTCTGAATATTTGTACACCTATTCAAATACAACAAAGCGAGCATTAACATGGACAAAGGAACTTTCTGAACTTAAGCAAATAGTAGAAGAACATACAGAAACAAGATTTAATTCCTGTTTGCTGAACTTGTATCACGATGGAAATGAAGGTATGGGATGGCATAGTGATGACGAAAAACCACTAGGGAAAAATAATACTATTGCTTCGTTGAGTTTTGGAGCAGAACGAAAATTCTCATTTAAGAATAAACAAACTAAACAAACAGTTTCATTTGTACTTGAACATGGCAGTTTGCTTATAATGAAGGATGCTACACAGACCAACTGGTTACATAGCTTACCCAAATCTAAAAACATAACTCAGGCCAGAATAAACTTGACTTTTCGAACTATATGTGAACTCTCGTAGGAAGTTTAAAAATTGCTACTGCATGCTGATTATTACTGAATATATCTGATAATCTAAATGATGATGATGTGATATTGATATCTCAACCGCTCGCCTATTAATCTATCTTTACTAAATTCGGGACTACCATATTCTATTACTACGCAAGAAGTCATAATATTTCTCAAGAGACGAATGCTGTAATGGATTTCGTCCATTTCTTGGTTGTTTCCTCAACCAAAGATTTTTTGTTGTAGCATTCTTGTAGCAATTCAGATTTGATAGAAAATAGTTACCAAAGCCTATATACTTGCGGGAGTCACAGATCAATATTAATGAACAAGAGACAATCCTTTAATATAATTGCGATATTAGCTTTCACAATAATAGTCATGTTGTTGGTTTCCTTCCCACTTCACCCTGATATCTATTCGTTACCGAGCGGCCGCGGTCATTCATTTAGCCCAGCCGGTGCTGGAGGTATCGGCACGGGCGCGGCGACCAACTCGAAGTGCTCGTCGAACCAGATCGACATCGGCGGCACGTGCACGAGCAAGGCCGAGGTGTCGAAGCAGATCATCTCGATCACGCAGGGCGTCATGCAGAAGGAGGACGCCAAGGGGGTGCTCCTGCGCGTCGACGTCGACAACGGCACCGTCGTCAAGACGGGTCTCGGGGATTCCCAGGAGGGAGTGCCGGCGACGCCGGACATGAAGTTCCGTCCCGGCTCGATGGCGATCCCCATGCTCACGACTCTGGTGCTGCAGCTGCAGGAGCAGGGTAAGCTCAGCCTCAACGACACCCTGTCGAAGTGGTTCCCGCAGTACCCCAACGCCGACAAGGTGACGCTGCGGATGCTCTCGAGCGTCACCTCGGGCTACCCCGACTACATCCAGGAGAACCCGCCCTTCCAGGCGAAGCTGCTTGCAGAGCCGTTCCGCCACTGGACGGACGATGAGCTGCTGCATTACGCGTTCGCGCAGCCGATCGTCTGCGACCCTGGCGCGTGCTTCCACTACGCGCACACCAACTTCATCATCCTCGGTAACGTTGTCGAGAAGATCACCGGGAAGTCGATCACCGAGCTCTTGCAGCAGAAGTTTCTCGGTCCGCTCGGGCTCACCGAAACGAATATCACGAAG
>JAICSL010000221.1 GCA_025936955.1 Nitrososphaeraceae archaeon | reverse complement strand
ACTAGAATCAGAAAACTTCATTGATTAACATAATCACTCTTGTTCATATTCTTCATAGTGAGCGAGTTTTTACACTAACATCAGGTTCATGCATTATGTTTGCTTCGTTTCAGGTTCAATAAGTACGGTTAGTTAGTAAAATATGTTATAAATATAACCTCAAATGATTAACAACAATCAAGAATGACTGAGAATCAGCATATTAAACACTTTAAGAGTGAAAGAGGTGGGAAAACCGCCACCGAACAAGCAGATGAGTTCGTCTCTCAACCTTCAGTTAGTGGAATAAGTGTTTCTATTTATGAATATGGAATCATATTGCTCTATGAAGAAACTTGAAGACTGTTATCCGATCAGCTCTTACTCTTTTTATCGCTTTTTGTATTTTAAATAACAGTTAGTTATCATCACTACCAACCGGTTCCTGTCGAGAATCAAAAGGAGGTAACTAAATTTGCTCGCCTTTGAAATGCTCTCATTTTCAAATACATCTCTTAGACTAGATAATAAATTATCTGCTTAGCAATGAACAAGGATAAGGTATTTTGCGGCTTGCCAGCCTATGAGGGGATTAGGTTTAAGAACTCAACCATACCAAGGAATAGGAATATCTATACTTGTTACAGTGCAATATTTTAGATTTAGATCTCATTGCAATTCTCATACCTAAAGAGACATACTTACTACCTCGTATCTTCTCATGATTAATTTTTTTCGATTCGAAAAAAAGTCGTCCAACAAAATACACATTATCAAAGATTTAATTTAATTTCCTAATTTGTCACCTGAAGTAGTATATATTATATGCTCGGAAGCTGAAATTAGATGGTGAATTCAGAAGAACATTCTTGGAAAATGTTTAGGGGTAACGCAATGCGAACAGGAACATCATCTTCTGGCTTATCAAGAACTCCATCTCTGCAATGGGTAACAGAATTGGGATCTATGGTTGCCTCACCTATTTATGATAATAACGTACTCTATGCTGCAACTATAACAGGACGAATTTTTGCATTAAACGGAAATGGAGGCCAGAAAAAATGGTATTCAAAAATAGGTAGTCCTATAATATCCTCGCCTCTGATTCAAGGAGATTTATTAATAGCAGCTACCTTCGATTCATGGCTTAAAGAACCAAATCTTGGCAAAAATTTGGTGGTTGCACTAAAAACCAGTACAGGTAACCTGGCATGGAATTTTCAGATTGATGGGGACATATTTTCTTCTCCATGTATAGCTCAGGATCTGATTATAGTCGGATCTATGAACAAAACTGTATCGGCTGTAGATTTTAAAGGACATTTAAGATGGGTATTTGAAACAGAAGGAGAGATATGGTCTTCTCCTTCATTTAACGGACAGCAAGTATTCGTGGGTTCTGATGATGGTTTCCTATATTGTTTGGATTTAGATGGTGTATTACAATGGAAAACAAGATTAAATGGCAAAATTAGATCTTCTTCGCCATGTTTATCCTTTGACAACAATCTGATTTTTATAGGAACTCATAATGGTTCGATGTACTGTTTGAATCAGTCTAATGGATTGATAAGGTGGAACAAAGAAGTAGCCAAACCAATTTTGAGTTCTGCCGCAATATTCAAAGACAGGATATTCTTTGCATCCTCAGATAAGAAAATATACTGCAGAAATTGCAAAACAGGCTCGAAGATATGGGAATTTGAAACAGAAGACAGGATCTGGTCCTCGCCTGCCATATCGGAAAATAGTGAAATGTTATTTTTTGGTTCTTTGGATTCACATATCTATGGGCTTGATATTATAAATGGTAACAAAACATGGAAATTTCCGACCATGAATATAATAGATTCCTCTGCTTGTATAGCTAGTAATATGCTCTTTGTAGGAGGAAGGGATGGCTTGTTATATGCTTTTGGTCCCAAGAAGACTCCTTCTTATATATCATGACATTATGTTACTTTTCTAGTATTATTCCAAGACTATTTGGGTTACCAATATGAGTAAGCTCACAAATATTCTCCAATGAGAAAAGTTACGTGATCATACACTCCTTAAGAAATTAATACAAAACAAAATATATTTTTATCTCACTGTGAGTCTTCAAAAGAGCAAGCAAAACTAAGACAAAGTGTTGATATTACTTATTCTTTACATTACAAAAGTCTTAAAACCTGCTCTATAAAAAATCAGTCTAATTAGCTGTATACAATATCTGTTCTTTTTCAGGTAACAATAACAGAAAAAATATACTAGGGATTGCCTCTCATTAACAGAAATTTTCGATTTTGGTCAGATAGGATACTGAAACAAATATGATGATATCTATATACTCTTAACCGCAGTATGAATAGCCGCTCTATGCTCTTGGAGGTCATTTGGTTTATCAAATTTCTCCATACACAGTTCACACGTGTATTCCGGATCTTTTGGAAGTTTAGCCTCGGTGTCTATCCCAGGATAATCATTGTTATTATTTTCATTCAAATCAAGTTTTATTGAAGGATAAACTACTTAATCATTTCAATTTTTACTAACTTGTTCTCATACCATAACTTCAGTAGTAAAAAGTAAAGATTGAGGTCATTTTTCTATAGAAACATTCACTCAGAAAGATCAAGGTGGCAATTTGAATATTTGGATCTCCGTGTAATAAAGGTATAATTACAGGCCTGTTGGACATAAATGATCTTCGTTTTGCATTTTATTCAGCTATGATTATTATCATTACTATTGCGTCCTCCACTCTAAATGGTACTTTACATGATCTATTTTGTTTAGTGGCATATTATTTGGACTTAAATACATTGTAAATGGTCCTGATTGTGTTGGCTGCAGAGTGGAGGGCTGTGTATACGTGTTTTCATTACCTAATGTTTGATTGTTTATATCATAGAATGTTGATATCAATTGCACAAAGTTGGGGGTACTTGTTCCTATATTCTTTATTTCTCCTGTTATTATAATAACATTAAGAGTGTCTTTGTGCATAAACGTACTTGTAATAATTAGTGGACTGTTTGTAGGCATATCTGTATATTCTCTAAAGTATTTTAAATATTTGTGTGGCTGACTATACGAACTTGATGAAAAGCTGTTATAGTTATTATTATTGCCGCCACCGGAATTATCACCACTACTAGCAGATATTACCCTAAATGTTCTTGTTGTAGATCCCGAGTATCCATCTTTAGATGCTTTTGCCGTTACTTTAAAGATACCAGTGTTAGAATTCGGGCCTATCTGTCTAAGCGTTTCTCATAGCAGAGATTTGAAGAATAAATTGAGAATGGAAGGGCGGTTTAAGATCTTTTGATATGTGACTTTATTTTCTGCTGTAGTTCTGGAGTCATTATATCTTCTGCTTTATAATGATGATCCTGTATTGCATGTTGTTCTGCATTTTTCATAATTTCGTCTTCTGTTTCACCTTTGCATACATAATCACAGTCCATTCCTACATCTCTACACGATACTGTTAACATTGTTCCTGTTACCTTATGCTAGTCTAAAAGGTTTTACGTCATCTATGGAATACCATATATACCGTCCATGTACAATTCCTTTACGATTCCAATTCCAAACGAGATCTATTTGGCAAGCATTAACTACTCGGCTAGAAATAGCTGGATACTAAAATTGTCTGTTAGATTTATAGGAAGTTGAACCGAGTTATCCCCCCTGAAAAAATGTAGTGCTGAAATTTTAACCATAACCAAATAGTTTGTGTGCCAGAGAGTTTCTAATTGATAGCAAGTACATACATACAATGTATTTTCATT
>JAICSL010000165.1 GCA_025936955.1 Nitrososphaeraceae archaeon | reverse complement strand
GAAGAGAATGAGCAGCAGAATTTTTCAACTTTAATAATTGAGCAAATCAATGGGGTATCCTATGCATTCGATACAGCACATTGCTCACTGATGTTCAAAAAGTTCATGGAGGTATATGGAAGCAATTTTGCAAACGAACAATAGAAAAGTTCTTGCTTAAGGTAAAAAATTTTATTATTTAACTACAGAAATGCATCTTCTGATGTCATCATAGTCTGGTTGTCTGAATTGTTTTTGTATTTAACATCCAGTTGTTTTTAAATTCATATTCATTTTGTCAAATGCAAATATCATAGCATAGCATTATCTACTATAGTGGTATTTGTAGATAAACATAGTTTATCTATTTATTACATATCCTAGCTATGAATAAAGACTACTGTATCTTTTACTTTTGATTCAGCTA
Source organism: Nitrososphaeraceae archaeon (assembly GCA_025936955.1). Lineage (GTDB taxonomy): Archaea > Thermoproteota > Nitrososphaeria > Nitrososphaerales > Nitrososphaeraceae > JAICSL01. Next base: position 4,465 of record JAICSL010000165.1, on the reverse strand, counting down.
TCTCCCAGTTTCTTTTTTGTAATGAATTGAATCTACAATACATTTATCATACTTAAAAGCAGTTTCCTGTCATTTACTTTCCATATTTGGTTGCTTGTTTCAATAATAAGAATCTAAGTAGGATCATTTAGCAAATATAATTACAATAGAGTAGCAAGCAGATCATTTGGACAATTAATATGGAATTAGACAATTAAGAAGCCATTTCTTCGTTCGTTCTTTTCTTAATTGTAAATGAAAATCTTTTAACGAGTGATTTGTTTCAGCTCGTGGCAATTCTTACTTTCAAAGGTTTAAAAGCTAATCTAATCTAAGTAAAGGACAAAACAAGTATTTCTACGGTTTGAGATGCAATTAGAAATTGATAATAACGAATCACACTGGATGATAAAAATATTATATCGACTAATTCACTATAATTTCACCGACCATAGACGGATGATAAAGGCAATAATATGCATATGTGCCAGATTTACTAAAGGTATGACTGTATGATTGTCCAGCCAATATGGCTTTTGAATCAAACTGTTTCCCTGCATCAATATCATTATCAGTACCTGATGTTACAGTATGTGATACCACATCCCCGTTTAGCCAAGTAACTGTTTGTCCTCGCTTGATGCTGATGGGGTTTGGTTGGTATGATGTGTCGCCCTTTACTCCAACTATATTTACTGTAACTTTATTTGCAGCATCACTTGATTTGGATTCCGAAGATGAAGATGGTGTTTGCGGATTCTGCGATTCTGGTTGGCTCTTGCTTAGTGGTTCTGAACTTGCTGAAGCAGGAAGTATCCTATACAAATCCCCCTGAAAAGTCAAAACATAAAGATAACCATCAGGGCCAACATCCAAATCAGTGATACCTCCAAACCCTTGCCCAAATATTACGGGGGCACTTTCTGCAGGAGTATCAACTACGGTGTCTTGTAACCCATTCAAATCCCCTCGATAGTCATTGCTGTTTAGGGAAATAGCGTCTCTATTTGCGTTTAAGGTGAATCTGTATAGATTTCCGTTGTCTATATCACCCACAAACATATTATTTTCATATTGTTTTCCCAAGATGGCTGAATTTAGGAATTTAAGGTCAGTTATTCCTATTGGAACCATCCAAGAAAATGCTGGGTCTCTGTACTGACTGGAACCAAGCTTGACCAAATCATTAGGAGTTGTACCAGTCCTCATGATATTTTTTTCGGCCAGTCCCTGTATAAGTGACCATCCACTGTTAAATCCTGGTCGCACCATATTGATCTCATCTCCAGCTGCTGGGCCGTTTTCAGTATCCCATAAAGTACCAGTTACAGGATCAAAGTCCATACCAAAGCTGTTTCGAATGCCAATGGCATAGTACAAATTCAAAGGTGTCTTTGATCCAAAGATTGATTGGTCTACAGGATTCCCCTCCTGGGTTACCCTTAGTATGCCGCTAGTACCATCAGCTTCGGGCCCATTTTCCTGATTTTGAGATTGGGTTCTATGAGCACCCACTTCTCCGATAACTAGGTATACGTTGTTATCTGGACCAATCAAAACCTTTCCACTATTATGTTCTCCTCTCTGGTTTTCAGGAATGGCAGGTAAATCCAAGAGTAATTTAGGATTAACCAATTTGCTATTACCACTTGTCAGTTCATATCTATAAAGACGGTTACCAGCTGGTTGTATTCCTGCAGTGAGGTCATCACCATCCAGTCCTCCACCTGATTCAGTATAATATAGAAAAACATAGGTTTTGCCTTCATTATTATTTTTAGAAATCGCAATACCCAATAGCCCCCTTTCAATAGCTGTAGCAACAGGTACATCAAGCAAAGGCTTACGAACTAAATGTCCGTCATGCAATTTGACAACTCTACCTGTCTCCTTTTCTGTAATAAGGATATCACCGTTGTCTAAAAAGGCCATAGATGTGGGAATATTAAGTGGTTTGCCATTAACCTTTTCGATGGCAAGGTTTTGATCATTTACTGTCGGACCATTTGGAGAAGGAGGAGCTTTGACATAAGCAGCAAAAGAAGGACTATAAGATGGGAAAAATATGACGGAAATTATGATAAACAAAAAAGCAAAATATAGAACAGGCCATCCTCTGACTCTTTGAGTCGTATGTGAAATATCCATGTGAAAAAAATGATACTTGACTTTATTAATGAGTTTGGTCCAATTGTTTCTTTGATTATTATGTGATATTGAAACTAAATTATTTTACTCTTTTAATATATTCAATCAACACTACCATCTTCATCGTTAATTTTCTTCTTTAATATCCCATATGAAACACGGTTATATGTGGGTCAATTTTAAATTGAGATTAAATGAATTTACAGTCTGATATGTTGTATTTAAAATAACAACATTATAAGCACATGTAAAAATCATTTTATTTTCGGTATTATCCATCAATCAATTGTCATAGCTGTACAGAGCCTTTCTATGATGATAAAATACTTAAATGTAGCATTCTGCATATGTAATACTATTCTTTTTTAGTTTAGTTTCATGTATCGTGTTGCAAGATTCTACACTTCTATATTATATGAAAATCTATAATATTGAGTAATTTATTTCATATTATCTGAAATAAGATAGTAGGCAGTCTTAATTATGAATTCATTTATTACCTACAATCAAATTTAATAATAAACTATCTGATCAGATCAATTAACCATGTTACTCTATGTTTAATTAACATAAATATATTGAAACCTTGTGTCAAGTACTAGATTAACTATTTGTTTGTTATCCTCTCCACTTATAATAAATACTATGAAAGATAATTCTGCATGATACCATTATGATGAAACAGATTCAGAAGAATAATTCCATTACAGATAAAAAATAATAGCAATGTACAAAATACATTTCATCATTCATCTACAAACAGATTAGCAGATGCATCACATAATCTGATCAACATTTATTTCAATTATTTTTTTCTACAAGGAGTCAGTATTCACAGATATCTACTAATTTCTTTTCAAGATACTGGTTTATCAGATAAGTTTAAAAGTATTTATTCAGATAGTATTTTGGCTATGGCATTAGCCATGGTATGGATATAAAAAAAGCCAGACCAAAACCGCATTCTATGACGACCAGTATGTTGATGCTGATAATGCCTACCTAATAAAAAGAATTGAAAATGGTAGGGATAAATATCGAAAAATGACAAAAGGAATTGAATTCGTATTTCTAGCAGTTGGAGCTTTGGCTGGTGCGTTTCTCAGATACAAGAGAGTATCTTCACCAATAATATTAGGAATACTTCCAGTTAACGTCTTGATAGTTAATATAATTGGAAGTTTTATTTTGGGGTTATTTTCAATTTTATCTTTGTTCTGGAATTTGGATGCAAAGTATTCTCTTTTAGTTGCTGTTGGATTTTGTGGTTCATTCACTACCATGTCTTCATTTGCACTTGAAACATCTAATCTAATAGATAATAGACAATTCTATACAGTCTCGCTAAACATATTTGCCAATATTGGCCTATCAATTGGTGCTGTATATGCGGGCAGAATTATTGCTGCTACAATATCATATTATTACAGGTAGAGCAATGGAAAAAGAGAGAGGAAACAAAGCAACATAATGAGGCCGATAATGTGATCTATTACGATTAGAATAAAGAAAAATGATCAATTTAGAGGTAAACGATTAGAAAAGACATTGATAGATTTATTTATCGAATCTAAAATTTCTGGTGCTACAGTCTGGACTGGCGTCGACGGTTTTGGTAAACGCAAGAGATCTGCAATACATGTAGAAGGGATAACTATCAATATGCCTATGGTTATAGAAGCAATAGACGAAAAATCAAAATTTTGAACCGTTACTGCCACAAATTAAAGGTCTGGTAGGCGATAACGGACTGGTAACGTTACATGAAGTTGAAGTGATTTAGACATTTGCGATAGCATTTCTGTATTTGACATGATTGTTGGAATTTAGCTATCTGATTTTAAGGCGTTAGCAAGATCAGATTTGATAATAGAGCACATTCTTAGATTTCATGTCGTAATGTGGCATTAGCATTACATAAGAATTACGTAATTGTAAATGAATCATTAGTGCGTACACCTACTGCTTCGAGATATTATCAGATGAAGACAAAGAAGACGATGTTGCAGAGGCAGGCATTATCCTATACAATGTTCCAGCATATGTATGAACATACAAATATCCATCACCAGGTCCTACTTGCAAATCAGTTATACCACCAAATCCCTGTCCAAATAGCATATTTTGAAGGTCACCTATTGAATCAGCCTTTTTGCTTGCTGCTAAGACAGGATTATCAAACTCAAGTCCTGTTCTATCTTGGTTTAATTTCAAATTGTATATGTTTCCAAGGTTGATATCTCCTACAAACATATGATTCTTGTAATCAGAACCTAATGTATCAGAGTTTAGGAATTTTAGAGCAGTAGGACCTATTGTTTGATTCCATACAAATTCT
>JAICSL010000154.1 GCA_025936955.1 Nitrososphaeraceae archaeon | reverse complement strand
TTGATGACTTTCAAAGAGGTATATTGTCATGACTGCCAGATTGTACTTGCAAAATATAACATTAAATATTTTACAGATCTGAATATTGCAGAATTGATTAGATTCCACTATTCATTACATATAAAAAACGGGCATTCAGTAACAACGCGAATCTCAGAATGAAACCTGCTGATATGAGCAAATCATTAATACCTTATATTAAAATTTAACATATTTTGAATCATTTAGTTATGGCTAGTTTTACCGCCACTATTTTTCTTAAATATTTTGTTACTTACAGTAGTATCTTTAGGTTATTCTCAATCAATCATTTTCTTTGAGATTAGCTACTATAAACCGCTCAGTTATAATATTATAGGATTACAAAAAATTTATACTTCCACAAGTTTACTTTCGTCAAATGATTTTGAATTATACCAACAATATCTAAAATAATCGAGGCACCATTCGTGAAATAATTGATCATTGCTAGAATAGAACATTGAGTTCATATCAGCTATCTTTCCTTTCAATGACGGAAACATAACTGTTGCCTGACTTTCATTTAAAACTACTGCAATCTCTAGCTTGTTGACCATTCTTCTTTCTACGAGTCCTTTTCTTAATAATTCGTTGAAACCAGAATCGTTAAGAAGACTTGCTCGGCCTTTGGGAACAATTGCTTTCTCAGACAAAATATATCTAAATTTGATTCCATTGTCTTTTATCTTTGATATTACCGTTTCAATTAAATCAAGTGGGACCTGCGGTAACATGCCATAAATATACTGTGAAGATCCATTGTAGATTTGTTTCCAACGTTCAAAAACAGCTACTATACCCTGAATATAATCAGAATTATTCAAAGCTCCAATCCTTTGAACGAATTTCATTGGAATGTTACCGAGGATATGATCAGAGAAATATTCTTTATTTCTAGATAGAAAGTCGAAAGTGGAGATCTGTTTAATAATTGTAGCTCCAAAGGTTGTTAGTGAAAACTTTCCGTCTGAATCTTTTTCTATTAAACCAGAGTCCATCAATCTATTAACATTCCTATGGACTTCTTGCATTGTTATGTTTAGATCCTTTGCAAGTTGAGAAAGTTTATTCTTTTGTAGGTTCAGTTTGGAAATTATTAATAACCTCTGCTCACTAGCAAGCTCAAAAAAAATATGTTCTGCATTTTCAAAGGAATGATCATGATCCTTTGTAAAAATATGATTTGAATCCATATACTAATTACTATGTTTTTCCAAAATTATATTCATTTCTATATTAATACAAGTGGACGAGAGTTTTAATTTGTTGTTCCAGTCTTAATTAGACGACTGGTCTTATAGAATATGCTAGGGAAATCTGATAGTCTTCTTATATGTCTGATTATAGTTTTCAATATACAGAACCACCACTGTGTTTACTCTTCTGGTAGATCTCATTAATACACATTTTACTTGTAGAATGGCTTTTAATTTATACCTACGATTATTAGTATTATAATTATGAACAATCACAAAAACCCTGACTCTACGGTGGATGTTATTCTTCAAAAAGATTCACATATTCTATTGATAAGACGGAAGAAAGATCCTTTCAAAGACCATCTTGCTTTGCCTGGAGGTTTTATTAACATAGGAGAACTGGTTGAGGATGCGATGAGGCGAGAAGCAAAGGAGGAGACATCTTTGGAAATAGAGCCAATCGACATTTTAGGCGTCTATTCTGACCCTCAACGAGATCCACGGAAGCACATCTTATCAATTGTATTTGTGGGAAGCATACTCCAGGGGGAAGCGAAATCGGGGGATGATTCAATCGCCATAGAATGGGTTCATATAGATGAAATAAAAAATAGAAAACTAGGATTCGATCATAATCGAATATTATCTGATTATAAAAAGTGGAAACAATCTCGTGGAACATTTTGGTCGTCTAAATCTGATCTAGAATAGTATTCCGAGAAGTGGTTTGAAAAACTTTAGAATGGTAATTTGTAAATGAGTTCATAGAATGTTTCACCTTGAATACGATCCCGGATGGGTTGACTTAAGGCGGATCCAGATACCTAATTATATCGAGTTTTATCCAGGTGTTATCAAATAACGAATAAATATTTTCAAAACAAATTTGAGGAAGGATTTAGTAGTATCATAACCAGATTGATGTACAGCTGCGTATTATATTCAGTTTATCCATTCATCCATTCAATCCAGATCCCAATATAAGGGAACGAATAAAATGTAGACAGTATCAATGCAAGAAAAGTAACATACGGAACTCAATATTGTAGAACTTTAATTACCAAGTTCGACCAGAAATATCTACTATTCTTTAAGTTTATATCTTATTGAGAGAGATAAAGATGATGCAAAAAAGTGCCCTGAATGTTTCCAAAATTCGTGAAGATTTTCCCATATTGAGACGCAAAATAAATGGAAACAAAGCACTAATATACCTAGATAATGCTGCTACTACACAAAAACCTCATTCAGTAATCAACGCAATTAGTGACTATTATATGAATTACAATTCGAATATCCATAGAGCGGTTCATCAACTTGCAGAAGAAGCGACTGTTGCATACGAAATGACAAGAGAAAAAATCGCCAAATTCATCAATGCCCGCTCTCCTAATGAAATAATATTTACCCGAAATGCGACTGAAGCAATTAACTTAGTTTCGTATTCCTGGGCACGTAGGAATATCGGGAAAGGTGATGTTATTGTTATTACAGAAATCGAACACCACAGTAATATTGTCCCTTGGCAAATTCTAGGTGATGAAAAAGCAGCTAAACTTGAGTATTTAAGAGTCGATGATAGGGGATATCTAAGCTTTCAGGATTATGAAAGATATCTTCAAAGCAATAAGGTAAAGCTAGTCTCTGTAAGCCAAATGTCAAATGTACTTGGTACAATTATTCCTATAGAACAAATGATTAAAATGGCACATGATAAGGGTATTCAGGTTTTAATAGATGGAGCTCAATCCGTTCCTCATATGCCGGTAAATGTCCAAAAAATGGATTGTGATTTTATGGCATTTTCAGCACATAAAATGCTGGGACCAACCGGTGTGGGAGTCTTATACGTAAAGGAAGAAATCCTCGAAAAAATGTCGCCGTTCATTGGAGGGGGAGATATGATAAAGGAAGTACACAAAGATCGGACTGTTTATAATGACCTACCATATAAATTCGAGGCTGGTACACCAAATATTGCAGATGTAATTGGATTTGGCGCTGCTATTGATTATCTTCAAGCTATAGGAATGAACGCCGTTCGAGAACATGAAATAGAAATGACTAAGTATGCCATAAAATCTCTGGAAAGAGTCAAAGGTGTGACCATTTATGGACCTTCCAACGAAAACCACAGAGGAGCGGTAATATCATTCAATATAGGTGATATTCATCCACATGATCTAGCAACTCTAATGAATGATCAGGGAATAGCAATTAGATCTGGGCACCATTGTGCACAAGTGCTTATGGACAGATTAGATCTATCTGCAACTTCCCGTGCAAGTTTTTATATCTATAACACAAAACAAGAAATAGATATGTTCATTGATGCACTGGAGAGAGCGAGGAAAGTGTTCAGGATTTGAGTGATGATATTTATCGTGAAATTATACTGGATCATTACAGAAATCCGAGAAACAAAGGAAAATTAACAGACGCAGATGTAACTATTCATGACAGTAACCCCCTCTGCGGTGATGAGATCGATATTCATCTAAAAGTTGAGGAGGATAAGATTAAGGATATCAAATTTGAGGGGAGGGGATGCGCCATCAGCCAAGCTAGCGCTTCTATGCTTACTGAAATGATTTTGAACAAGCCCTTATCTTCTGTAAAAAATATTACAAAGGACGACATTCTAGAGAATATAGGGCTGATGAATCTCGGACCAGCGAGAATCAAATGTGCTTTATTGTCACTAAAAGTCTTAAAGCTTGGTATGGTAAAATATTATTCTGATAGAGATCCTGTAGCTGCAAAGCAAGTTCGAGATGATTCAAAATTATATTGATTCTAGATTCCCCAGAATATATGGGATTTTTAGGTTACATATCTTTCTGACCAAAATGTTTTCGATCCAATTCGTCTTTCTTAAAGTCATTTGAACCTTTCATTTAAGAGTAGAAAGACGTTCCCAATGATTATTGCTCAGATATAAACAAACAATTAGACCTATTTCCATATATATCAAACAAATATGGTAATGTCCAATTCTCGTCCGTTTTGGATGATAGCAATCAGATCAAAATCTTTCTTCGGTTTGGTTATCACCTTTTTTGTAATTACAATTGTGGTTGCCGCAGGGCTGACTGTGACTTTTGACAGATTCATACTTAACTCTTTTCAATCTATACATAGAAGTGAGTTTCTAGATGCCCTGATCATTACAATTACAACATTTGGTGATATTTCAAATCTTGTGATTGTTGCTATAGTATTGACTATAATTCGGAGAACAAGAAAAACAGGTATGATTTTTTTAATCTCTATAGTCATAATAGCTATTCTAGTGATGTATATTAAGCCAGTTATAGGAAGACAAATGCCACAATATTCTTACAAACCAATTTTGCAACTACCTAAGAAGTTTGTGATAGAGGAAGATACACTTGTGCCAAATGCCAATAGTTTTTCATATCCTTCGAATCATGTAGCGGTAGCTACCTCATTTGCTTTTATAGTAAGTTATCAATTAATTCGCAAGTCAAAAACGGCAGGAATATTGATATGGCTTTTTCCATTCTGCCTTGGAATTACTAAACTGTACATACTACAGCATTATGTTACAGATGTTATCGGCGGATTTATTTTCGGCTTCATCGTATCGGTAGTTTTAAGTAATCTAATGAAGTTAGATCAACCATTTTTGATGTCAAAGTTCAAAGGAAAGGACCAAGATTTTAAGACACTCGGATAATAAATTCAAGAATTATGTCATATTCAATGCAAATAATTTCAAAATTATTATTTGATGAATATTTTACCAATGGGATAGAATCTTGTAGTTGAATGAGGATAGTCAAAACGAGATACCTAAATCAGAATTAAATTTTAATCATAATTACTTAGAATTTTATGATTCAAAATACGTATAAGTATTTCACAGTT